>JAGCVT010000147.1 GCA_017962225.1 Lachnospiraceae bacterium | reverse complement strand
CCCAGTCCATAAAATCTATGAGAAGAATGATTCTCGCTGACAGAAAGAAAGGGGGTAAGTAATCATGGATAAGAAATTAAAAGTATCCTCTAACCCTCATGTCAGAGACGGCATGTCTACAAGAGGAATCATGCTTGCTGTAATCATAGCACTTATGCCTGCCACAATTTTCGGCGTGATTAACTTCGGTTATCATGCTCTTTTGGTAATTCTTGTTTCAATAGGCTTTTCGGTACTTTCCGAGTTTGTTATGTGTAAGATTTTAAAGAAACCGGTTTCGGTGGGAGACTGCTCCGCAATCGTTACAGGTTTGTTGCTTGCGCTTAATTTACCGTCCACATTTCCTTTATGGATGACGGCAATCGGTGCATGTTTTGCCATTGTTGTCGTTAAGATGCTTTTCGGAGGACTCGGACAGAACTTTATGAACCCTGCACTCGGTGCAAGATGTTTCCTTGTTATTTCCTTTGCGAAGTACATGACAAACTTCACCACCGATGTTTATACGGGAGCCACACCTCTTGCAATCGTAAAAGCAGGCGGAGAAGTAAACATTTTCGATATGGTAATAGGACGTACAGCCGGTACAATCGGTGAGACAAGCATGATTGCCATTGTTCTCGGTGCATGCTTCCTTATTGCTCTCGGAATTATCGATTTAAAGATTCCCGGATCTTATATCGTATCATTTGTAATATTTATCCTCTTATTCTCCAAGAGAGGATTTGACTTAAATTACATCTGCGCACAGCTCGCAGGCGGCGGTCTTATGCTCGGTGCTTTCTTCATGGCAACCGATTATGTCACAAGACCTATTACCAAGAAAGGACAGTACCTCTTCGGTATTCTCCTTGGTGTTTTAACCGGTGTATTCCGTATATTCGGACCCGGCGCGGAGGGAGTTTCTTTTGCAATCATCTTAGGCAACCTTCTCGTTCCGCTTATTGAGAAGATCACTCTTCCTAAAGCTTTCGGTAAAGGAGGAGAGAATTCACTATGAGTATGTCCAAAGAAGATTTAATAAGAATCATAAAAGATACAGCTGTCATTTTCGGTATCACTTTAGTCGCAGGTCTCGGACTCGGCTTTGTATATGAGCTTACCAAAGAACCCATCGCTACTCAGGAAGCACAGGCTCAGGCAGACGCATGCAACGAAGTATTCAAAGAGATTAACGAATTAGGCGTATTGGATACTGTAGAAGAGCTTACATTTAATGAAATCGAAGTTGATCTCGCAATCAGCGAGCAGCTTAAGAACGAAGATTACAATGTAGCATATATTAACAGCGTATACGAAGCAAAGAAGGCTGACGGTACACTTTACGGTTATGTAATCGGCGTAACAAGTACATCGGGTTACGGCGGAAACATTTCCTTCTACATGGGTATTACGCTCGACAATATGTTGAAAGGTGTTTCAATCCTTTCGATTTCCGAAACACCCGGCCTTGGTATGAACGCAGAAAAAGTACTGGTTCCTCAGTTTAGAAACAGAAAACTTGAGGAGTATAAGGTAGTTAAAACCGGTGCGGTTTCATCCGATGAAATCGATGCCATCACATCTGCCACAATTACTTCCAATGCTGTTACTAACGGCGTTAATACAGGTGCCAGATATTTTACAATTTTAAACGAAGGAGGGAATGAATAATGAAAAGATGTTTGGAACGTCTCTACAACGGACTCATTAAAGAAAATCCCACTTTCGTGCTTATGCTTGGTATGTGTCCCACACTCGCCGTTACCACAAGCGCTATTAACGGTCTCGGTATGGGTCTTTCCACGATGGTGGTACTTGCACTTTCGAATATGATCATATCGGCTCTTCGTAAGATTATTCCCGATAAGGTTCGTATTCCCGCATATATCGTAATTATTGCAACATTCGTTACAATAGTTGAACTTTTAATGCATGCTTTTGTTCCCGGATTATATTCTGCTTTAGGCATTTACATTTCGCTTATCGTTGTTAACTGTATTATCCTCGGACGTGCAGAAAGCTATGCTTCCAAGAACGCCGTACTTCCTTCACTTTTTGATGGGTTAGGTATGGGTCTCGGATTTACAATGGCACTTACACTTATCGGTTTAGTCAGAGAGTTTTTAGGTGCCGGCACGGTATTCGGATTTGCGATTGACGATATGTTCGGCAGTCCTGTTTCCGTTATGCTTGTAGGCGCTCTCGCCAAGGTAATCAATCCTAAGGCAAAGGGCTTTGCAGGTATTATTAACAATATACTTACAATTGAATTTTCATCCATTTCACCTATCGGAATCCTTGTTATGGCTCCCGGTGCATTCTTTGTGCTCGCAACCCTTACAATGATTCAGAATGTCATCAAAGACAAAGGTGCTAAAGCAGGAAAAGACACATCCAAGATCGGTTCAGGCTGCTCAAGCGACTGTATGAACTGCTCTGATATGGGCTGTGCAAGAAGAATGGTAGATAATACTGTAAAAGAAGAAGCTCCTGAAGCTGCAGACAAAAAGGTAAAAGAAGAAAAAACATCTGCGCCTAAAGAAGAAGTTAAGGCTGAAGAAGTTAAGGAAGAGATCGAAATAGAAGATCCCGAACTTAACGAGATTTTAGCGGAAGAAATACCTGAAGAAGCTGAAGAAACTTCGGAAACCACAGAATCTTCGGAAGAATCTGAAAAAACAGAAGAGAAGGAGGGCGAATAAATGAACGGAACATATATAGGAAACATTATCGTTATCGCTATCGGCTCTTCCTTAATCAGTAATGTTGTATTGAGTCAGTTCTTAGGACTCTGTCCTTTCCTTGGAGTTTCCAAGAAAGTTAAGACAGCCGCAGGTATGGGTGGTGCGCTTATTTTCGTCATCACACTTTCATCTCTCGTAGCGGGACTTATTTACAAGTTTATTTTAAGACCTCTTAATATCGAATATCTGAAAACAATCGTTTTCATTTTGATAATTGCGGCACTTGTTCAGTTTGTGGAGTTTTTCTTAAAGAAATACATGAAGCCCCTTTATCAGGCGCTCGGTGTATATCTCCCTTTGATTACTACCAACTGTGCGGTTTTGGGTGTGGCTATCAATAACGTTAACCTTGAGTATGATATCTTTACAGGCGTTGTAAACGGTTTTGCAACTGCTGCAGGCTTTGCGATTTCAATCGTTATCCTCGCAGGCTTAAGAGAAAAGATGGAATACAACAATATACCCAAATACATGAAGGGAATGCCTATCGTACTTGTTACTGCCGGTCTTATGGCAATAGCATTCTGCGGATTTTCGGGTTTGATTTAAGGAGACAGATATGAGTTTAACAGGTATACTGCTTGCTGTAGGCATTGTGGCTGCAGTAGGTTTGTTTATAGGAATATTTTTGGGAATAGCTTCGGTTATCTTCAAAGTCAGCGTAGACGAGAGAGAAGAGAAAATCGTCGAAGTACTTCCCGGCAATAACTGCGGCGGATGCGGTTATCCCGGCTGTTCGGGACTTGCTGCCGCAATCGTAAAAGGTGAAGCACCCGTAAACGGCTGTCCCGTAGGGGGCGAAGAAGTCGGTAAAAAGGTAGCTGCAATAATGGGCGTTGATGCTGTAGAGTCCGAAAGAATGGTTGCATTCGTAAAATGTAACGGAGACTGTGAAGCATCAAAGATGAATTATGAATACGTTGGCCAGGAAGACTGTCAGATGCTTATGTTTGTTCCCAACAAAGGACCGAAAGCATGTAACCATGGCTGTCAGGGCTTCGGAAGCTGCGTAAAGGCCTGTCCTTTTGATGCTATTCATGTAGAAAACGGAGTAGCAAAAGTTGATAAAGAAAAGTGTAAGGCATGCGGTAAATGTATTGCTGTATGTCCTCAGCACTTAATAGAACTGATACCTTATTCTGCTAAATATGCTGTAGCCTGCTCTTCAAAGGAGAAAGGTCCGGTTACAATGAAAGAATGTACCAACGGCTGTATCGGCTGCGGTTTATGTAAAAAGAACTGTCCCGCTGAAGCGGTTGAAGTTACAGACTTCCATGCAAAGATTGATTACAGCAAGTGCGTAGGCTGCGGAACCTGCGTTGAGAAATGTAAAAAAGGCTGTATCGCAGAGCATTAATTTGATTTTTGGAATAAGTAGAAATAAAAGGTATCGGCATTTGTCGGTACCTTTTTGTCTTTTATGATGTAAACAACCGTTATTTTGGAGTATTTCAGATGGTTAAAAAACGAATATTGCAAATATTAATAATACTTTGTATTCTGGCTCCTTTGGTAGTTCTAGCCATTCTCTGGGGAAAGAACGGAGATACCTATACCGCGGACGGTTATTATTTTGATACGTATGTTTCGGTTACCGTTTATTCTCTGAAGGATTCGAGATGTCTTAACGAATGTATGGAAATATGCGAAAAGTATGATAAATCCCTCGGAAGGTTCAACCTTGGCGAAATGACTGCTTTAAATCAGCAGGGGTATGAATCGACATATGTCAGCAGCGATACATATTATCTGTTTGAAAGAGCACTTGAATTTTGTGATGAAACAAAAGGTGCGGTCGATATAACGGTAGCCCCTTTGCTTGATTTATGGGGATTTACACATAATAAGGCAGGAACTCCTACGGCGACACAGAAGCCGTCAGACCTTGAAATAAGACAGGCGTTAAAGAAGGTAAATTACAAAAAGATAAAGCTTTATGACGGAAACAAAATAAAAATCACCGAATCGGGCGTTCAGACGGATCTGGGATTTATCGCCAAAGGTTTTGTGGCAGATAAATTAAAAGAATACCTGGTTGGGAAAGGTGTTAAGAGTGCGATTATATCTTTGGGCGGAAACGTGGTTGTAATCGGTTCAAAACCCGACGGCAGCGATTACAATATCGGAATAAAAGATCCGGATAATCCCGAGAGCATAATTGAGAGTATTTCAGTCAGTGACAAATCGGTTGTTACAAGCGGTACTTACGAACGTTACGTAGAGTATGACGGAGTTAAATATCATCATATCCTAAATACAAATACCGGTTATCCCGTCAAGACTGATTTAAAGAGCGTTACGGTTATTTCCGACTCGTCACTTGAAGGAGATGCGTTATCGACCATCTGTCTTATACTCGGCGAGGAAAAATCGAAGGATATACTCGAAAAATACAATGCTCAGGCGATATTTTATTGATTTGAAAGTTTATGTCATTTATTGTATTATAGAATAGTTGTGAACATTAAAGAAATTGGAGATAAAAATGAGAATTTACAATACACTTACCAAAAGAGTTGAAGAATTTAAACCGAATGTGGAAGGTAAGGTTGCAATGTATACCTGCGGACCTACGGTTTATCATTTTGCACATATAGGTAACTTAAGAAGTTACATTATGGAAGATGTGCTTGAAAAAACTTTAAGATATGTCGGTTACGATGTTAAAAGAGTTATGAATATTACCGATGTCGGACATCTTACTTCAGATGCGGATACCGGTGAAGATAAAATGCTTAAGGGCGCAAAGAGAGAGCATAAGTCTGTTATGGATATCGCCAAATTCTATACAGACGCATTCTTTTCAGATGCGGGAAAGCTTAATATCAAGACTCCCGACGTGGTTGAGCCTGCAACAAACTGCATTCCTGAATTCATTCATATGATTGAAGTTCTTCTTGAGAAAGATTATGCATACATTTCGGGCGACAATGTATATTTTGATACATCCAAGCTTAAAGAATATTACGTATTTGCAAACCAGAAAGAAACAGAGCTTCTCGAAGGTGTTCGTGATGACGTTGATGTGGACGAGAATAAAAGAAACAAGAGCGATTTCGTGCTCTGGTTCACCAAGTCCAAATTTGACGATCAGGAGCTTAAATGGGACAGCCCCTGGGGATACGGATATCCCGGATGGCATATTGAATGCTCATGCATCAGTATGAAGCATCTCGGCGAATATATGGATATTCACTGCGGCGGCGTGGATAATATTTTCCCTCATCACACCAATGAAATCGCACAGTCCGAAAGCTATCTCGGTCATAAGTGGTGCAACTACTGGTTCCATGTTCATCATCTTATAGACAAGAACGGAAAGATGAGTAAATCAAAGGGTGATTTCCTTACAGTATCACTTCTTGAAGAAAAGGGTTATTCACCTCTTGCTTACAGAATGTTCTGCTTACAGTCACATTACCGTAAGCCTCTTGAATTCTCATTTGATACACTTGATAACGTATCAAGCGCATATAACAAATTACTTAACAGAATTTCAAATCTTAAGGATGACGGCGAAGTTGATGCAAAAGTATTCGAAGAATACGACGGCAAATTCAAGGATGCGTTATCCGATGATTTAAATACATCCATGGCAATTACCATTGTTTACGATGCTCTTAAAGCCGACACCAATGATGCCACCAAGAAAGCACTCATGGGAAGCTTTGACAAGGTTCTTTCTTTGGGTCTTCTTAACGGACCTGCGGTAAAAGAAGAGAACGCCGACAGCGAACTTGAAAGCTTTGTAAATGCAAAGATTGAAGAGCGTAAAGAAGCTAAGAAGGCTAAGGATTTTGCAAAGGCTGATGCCATCAGAGCAGAACTTCTTGCAATGGGTATCGCACTTGAAGATACACGTGAAGGCGTTAAGTGGAAGAGAGTGTAAATGACTGATTTACCGGGTAAAATAAAAGAGCAGTTTGATATAAAAGATACGGATATAAACACATACAATCCTCTGACACTGGCTTTTATAGGCGACAGTGTATACGAGACCATTGTAAGAACCATTGTTGTCACCAAAGGCAACAAGAGCGTTAATGCGCTTGCCAAGGATAAAAATAAACTGGTAAACGCAAAGACGCAGAGCCGTATCGCTGAGATACTGACAGATTATTATACCGAAGAAGAAGCTGATATTTACAGAAGAGGCAAGAATGCCAAGACCGCCAATCATTCAAAGAGCGCGGCTTACAGTGAATATCACAGAGCCACCGGACTTGAGGCTGTTTTCGGATATTTATATCTGACGGGAAATCTTGAAAGATGTATTGAACTTTTAAAAACTGCATTAGATAAGATTGAAGAATAAAAAGGAATTTTATGGGATACAACGAATCCATGATTGAAGGCAGAAATGCCGTTTTAGAAGCATACAGATCGGGCAAATGCGTCGATAAGCTTTATGTTTTAGACGGTTGTCAGGACGGACCTGTTTTGACGATTAAAAGAGAAGCCAAGAAAGCCGGCAGTTTAATCAAATATGTCGACAAGCAGCTTCTTGACAATATGTCAGAAACAGGCAAGCATCAGGGCGTAATAGCTGTTACTGCAGCATATGATTATGCAGAGGTATCGGACATACTCGATATAGCCAAAGACAAAGGCGAAGATCCTTTTATCGTTCTTTTGGACAATATCGAAGACCCTCATAACTTAGGTGCAATCATAAGAAGCGCGCATCAGGCGGGCGCTCACGGAGTTATTATTCCGAAAAACAGAGCAGTCGGTCTTACAGCAACTGTAGCCAGAACTTCCGCAGGAGCGCTTAACTATATTCCTGTAGCCAAGGTAACCAATCTTTCGAAAACCATCGAGGATTTAAAGAAAGAAGGCCTCTGGTTTGTCTGTGCGGATATGGACGGCGAAACAATGTATAACCTCAACTTAAAGGGACCCATCGGCGTTGTCGTAGGCTCCGAAGGAGAGGGCGTTTCTAGACTCGTAAAAGAAAAATGTGATTTTGTCGCATCGATTCCCATGAAAGGTCAGATTGATTCGCTTAATGCATCCGTAGCCGCAGGAATCCTCTGTTTTGAAATTGTAAGACAGAGAATGCAGTAAAACATTAATTGTAAATTGGGGAAATATATTAAATGGATTTAAATACTTTAACCGACGAGGAACTTGTCAGATTAAGCAAGGACGACGACCGGGCCATGGACTTTCTTTTAAACAAGTATAAAGGCGTGGTTCTTGCCTGTTCCAAATCTTTATTCATACTTGGCGGAGATGATCAGGACCTCGTTCAGGAAGGCATGATAGGACTTTTTAAAGCCGTCAGGGACTTTGATGAGCATAAGAATATAAAGTTTTCCACTTTCGCGCAGATTTGTGTTAAGAGAAACATTTATACGGCCATCACAAATTCCAACTCTCCCAAGAACGAACCCTTAAACAAAGGTCTTTCGATATCTCATACTGATTCGTCCGATGACGAATTCAGCAATCTGTCGACGGAAGATCTCGGATTGTCAGAGATATACAATCCCGAAGACAATCTGATTAACAAAGAAAAATACGATGAAATAATTGCTTTTATGGGCAAGGAACTGTCAAAATTAGAATATCAGGTAATGGACCTTTACATTATCGGCCTTACAACATCTGAAATAGCCAAGGTTTTAGGAATGAACGAAAAAACCACCGACAATGCTTTTCAGAGGGCCAAGAACAAAATACGTAAATATCTGGAGGAAAGATAAATGGTCAATCCGGCAGCTTTATTATCTTTTAAGAAAAAATGGGACGAATTCTCGGGAAGACATCCCAAATTTGTATCCTTCCTTGGGGCTTTGAAAAATCAGGGAATGGAAGTCGGAAGCGTAATAGACATGAAGGTAACGATGCCTAACGGAGAAGTTTTTCAGTCGAATATTAAACTTACTCCGGAAGATATCGAATTAATAAGGGGATTAGCGGGACAGGTTAAATGAGAGTAGCCACCGAAGAGGAAGACAGACTTCTTCAAAAAATATCATTTTACGAAACTGATATTTACAATCTGGAAAATGAAGTAATGCTCTGTGAATCAGAGGCGAAGGGGATTCGCGAAACGAGGAGAAGGTATACGGTTAAGTTTTTTACCGTTATATTAGTATGCGCATTTTTAATAATTCTTTCTTCGGGTTATCTTATTAATATCAAAGCCGACTGGCGCCTGACAATGGCAATTTATCTTGCTTCCGGCGGCCTCGGATTTTTTGCACTGGGCTTTTTAATCTATACAATTGTTTTTCTTTTTAAATACATTGCCGTAACATCAAAGTCACCGTCGGGTGCAGCATGGGCAGAAAAATTCGGCGTGGAAAATCTCGATATCAAAGAGAATTCCAATCTTGTCAAATTATCAAATCTTAAACAGAATATCAACAACAATCGTAAGTCTTTAGACGAGAGTACTGCGGCTTATTTTGAGCTTAAGGAAAAGAACGATAAGATTTTCGATGAGGAAATTGCTTCGGGTAAAAGAAAGGCCGATTTTAATTTTGATGCTTATAATTCGTATATTGAAGTTACGAATGAATGGATTGATTTCAACAAACTCAAAGTAGAACATTTAAAACTGGTCAATCGTAAAAAAGTCATCGAAAAAGATGTTGAAGATATGATCTTTAACGAGGATAAATGCAAGCAGAGCATTATATGGAGCCTGGTTTTATTCTTGATTCTTATCGGAACGATAATTGCGTTTTTTATCATGTCAAACTTCATCGAACCCGAGCTGGCTCCGCTGCTTCGTATGGTTACGGTTCTTTTCTTTATGATGACAGGTATTGTTGTGATAATAAATCTTATTAATTTCATCACAAAACTCCCTTATATTTCAGACTCGCAGTTTTCACTTTTTATAGCCGATAAGCTTGGAATAGAGCAGACCAAAAAAGATTTAAAAGACATGCTTGCGGAAATAGACGTAAATGCAGAAAAGATAAAAGAAGTAAACGAAGAAATTCAGAGATACAAAGATATGTTCGTGAAGAACAGGGAAGAAAACTTTTCATGAAAGCATCCGACTCTCTGGTTTACAGATTTTTCCAGCCGCAGTTCACACTGCTTTTCTGGCTCCTTTACAATCCGAAATACGTGAATAAATCTGTAATACCGAAAAATGAGCCCTGCGTAATAGCAGGTAATCACAACTGCATACTGGATCCGATATATGTCTACACATCCACTCCCAGAGTGGTACATTCTCTTGCGAACAAGGAACTGCATGACGGCAAATTCGGATGGCTGTTTAAATCGATAGGCTCGATACCTGTGGATACAAAGGCAAAACATAACGGCGGTGCATTAAATGCGGCTGTCGATTACTTAAACAGAGGCTATGCGATTAATGTTTCACCGGAGGGTAAAAGAAATTTCACCGAGGAAACACTGCTTCCTTTTAAACCCGGAGCCGTTGTAATGGCACAGAGAACCGGCTGCAAGCTGATACCGTATGCCGTAACAGGCGAGTATAAATTTAGAAGCAGAACATTAAAGATTACATACGGCGAACCGCTTGATATAAAAGATCTTTCCGTGGAAGAAGCCAATCAGCTTTTGTACGATACCGTAAAACAAATGATGATTGAAAACAATTTCAAACCGCGAAAAGAAAAATTTTTATTCTTAAAAAAACAATACTTAAAATAAAAAAGAAGGACGTATAAATGGAACAGGTAAAGACACCCTGGTATTCGTCATATGACGGAGTAAGACAACATCTGGAATATCCTGAAAATTCGATATTTGAGTTTTTGGAAGAGGCATCAAAAAAGAGAGAAAGCCTTAATGCATATAATTACTTTGGCAAGACTGCGACATTTAAAGAGTTTTTGGAGCAGATTGATTCTGCTGCAAGAGCCTTCATAGCTATGGGAGTAAAACCGAAGGATATCATCAGTGTCTGCATGCCAAATACTCCTGAAGCGCTTATTTCTTTTTATGCGATTAATAAAATCGGCGCAGTTGCGAATATGATTCATCCTCTGTCGGCTGAGAATGAAATAAAATATTATGTAAACCTGACTGAAAGCAAGATTATTGTTACCGTCGATCTTGCATTAAATAAAATCATTCACGTTTTACCGGAAACCAAACTTGAAAAGATTATTCAGGTAAGCGTTGCGGATTCAATGCCTGTGCCTGTCAGCGTGGGATATTTTGTTAAGAAGGGCAGAAAGCTTCATTTCGAAAAATGTGACATTAACATTAAGTGGAGCGATTTTATAAAGAACGGAAAACAGTATACAGGCGAGACTTTGTATAAGCCTGACAAAGACGATACTGCAGCTATTCTTTATTCCGGCGGTACCAGCGGATTCCCGAAAGGCATTGAGCTTACAAACCTTAATTTCAATGCGCTTGCGCTTCAGAGCGTGGAGATTTGCAAGACTTTGCACGAAGGTGACAGAATACTTTCCATCATGCCTGTATTCCACGGATTCGGACTCGGAATCTGCATTCATACGGCTTTGTATTTAGGTGCTACGGCTGTTATACAGCCTCAGTTTAATGCGGCTGAATTTGATAAGCTTCTTACCAAATATAAGCCCAATATCATAGCAGGCGTGCCTTCGCTTTTTGAAGTTATGCTTAAAAACAAAAGGATGGAGGGTGTTGATCTATCGTTCTTACACCTTGTAATAAGCGGCGGAGATTCACTTTCGGAGAGCCTTAAGTTAAAGGTGGATGATTTCCTCGAAGAGCACGGTTCAGATGCGAAGGTAAGAGAGGGTTACGGTCTGACAGAATGCGTTACAGGAAGCTGTTTAATACCTGTTAACAAATATAAAGCCGGAAGTATAGGTATCCCTTATCCCGATACGTATTATAAAGTCATTAATCCCGAGACACTTGAAGAAATGCCTTACGGTGAGGACGGAGAGATTGTTTTATCAGGTCCTACCGTAATGAAGGGCTATTTAAACGAGCCTGAAGAAACCGCCGATACCTTAAGATTACATAAGGATGGTAAGGTGTGGCTTCATACAGGCGATTTAGGATATATGGATGAGGACGGGTTCTTATTCTTTAAACAGAGAATCAAGAGAATGATTATATCCTCAGGCTACAATATTTATCCTCAGTATCTTGAGAATATTATCGACTCTGTTCCCGAAGTTCTTCTTTCTTGTGTAATTGGGATTGACCATCCTTTAAAGGTACAGGTCGCAAAAGCTTTTATCGTACTTCGTGAAGGATATGAGCCTACCGATGAAATAAGACAAAAAATCAGAGAAGTATGTGAGAAAAATCTTGCAAAGTATTCATGGCCTTTCGAATACGAGTTCAGAAAAGAACTTCCCAAAACTCTCGTGGGAAAAGTAGCATTTACTCAATTGATTGAAGAAGAGAAGGCTAAAAACGCAAACAAAGAAAAAGAAACATAAGAAATGGTAAAAGATTCACAGGAAAACAAAAAGAAGGTTGCAGGTATAAAAGCAGCGGATTATATAAAAGACGGAATGATAGTCGGTCTTGGAACGGGTTCGACTGCAAAGTATCTTGTGGAAAGAGTAGGCGAACTTGTTAAAGGCGGTTTAAAGATTCAGGCTGTTGCTACATCGAAAGCTACTGAAGAGCAGGCTCGTGAACTTGGTATTTCTTTGCTTGACGTAAATGATGTCGAGTATCTTGATATAGCCATCGACGGAGTAGATGAAATCGACAAAGATTTTAATGCGACAAAAGGTGGCGGTGGTGCGCTTTTCAGAGAAAAAATCGTTGCAAGCCTTGCAAAAGAAGTTATCTGGATAATGGATGACAGTAAACTCGTGGATTCCATCGGAGATTTTCCTTTACCTATTGAAATATTGCCATACGGATATAAAGTCACTCTTAAAAGACTTAAAGACCTTGGATTAAATCCTGTAATGCGTTTAAAGAACAATGAACTGTACGTAACGGATAACGGCAATTATATAGCAGATCTTCATATGTCTGCTCCTGTCGATGTAAAAGATATTAAAGAAAAACTCGACAATACCGTAGGAGTATTGGAAACGGGTCAGTTCTTAAATGTGTGCAATCGTATCATTGTAGGGACTGATGATGGTGTAAAAATTTTTGAAAACAAATAATTTTTTTGTTGACATAATAAAAAAATAGTGTTAGTTTAAAAAAAGCAATTGAAAATTATTTTTAAAAACTGTGACGAAGACTGCGTCAGATGTCGAATTTTCAGAGAGTCGCCGGTTGGTGTGAGGCGATAATTCAATTCTTTCAGCTATCCCTTCCGAGTTGGAATTCCGAAATGAAAAAAGTAGACAATTCCCGTTATGCCACGTTAAGGCACTTGGCTTGTTGGAGTCAGAAGAGGAGGCATCTTCAGTGATGCAATTTGAGTGGTACCGCGGGTTAGCCCGTCTCAAGCAATTGAGACGGGCATTTTTAATGTAAATAACCTCAATCTCAATTCTCTTAGATTTCAACGCGTATCGTTGATTACATTTTTTATGATGAAGGAGAAAACATGAGCGAAAACAATCAGAATCTTGAATTTAAAATTCATGAGGTAGCACGAAGAATCGTTGATTTGAGAGAGGCTATGAACCTTTCACAGCAAGAACTTGCAAAGAAGATAGGTCTTGATTTTGATCAGTACGTAAGATACGAATCAGGCGAGGAAGATTTTCCTTTCACATTTATCTACAAAATTGCAAATACCTGTAAGGTTGATATGAATGACCTTTTAACAGGTGAATCACCCGCGCTTTCGGAATACGTTGTAACCAGAAAAGGCGAAGGTAGCGAAATCGTAAGAAGAGAAGGTTTTATGTATCAGAACCTTGCTCCCAATTTTAAGAACAAACTCGCTGAGCCTTTTTACGTAAAGATCCCTTACTCAGAGGAAGCACTTAATCCTCCTTACCACTTCAATACACATGTCGGTCAGGAAATGGATATAGTCATCAAGGGCAACCTTAAGATGATGGTAGGTGATTCCGTAGAAATCCTTCACGAAGGCGATGCAATCTACTATGATTCATCCACACCTCATAACGAAATCGCTCTCGGCGGTGAAGACTGTGAAATCTATGCAGTTGTTATGAACCCTGAGAAGAAGGGTCTTTCCGAAGTTAAGGATAAAGTCAGAACACATACCGTTACCAATACAGATCTTGCAAAGATCAAAAACCCCGTATACGAGAAGTTTGTTGAAACAACAGTTGATGAAAACGGTATCTTTAACGGAATCAAATATAAGAATACAGAGAAGTTCAACTTTGCTTACGATATCGTAGACGAAATGGCTAAGAAGAATCCTTCCAAGACAGCAATGGTTTATCTTTCTGAGCTTAAGGAAGCAAGAAGATTTACCTTCAAGGAAATGTCCGAATATTCCAACCAGACTGCAAACTACTTTAAGTCTTTAGGAATCGGTAAGGGTGATAAGGTTCTCGTAGTATTAAAGAGACATTATCAGTTCTGGTTCACAATCCTTGCACTTCACAAATTAGGCGCAATCATCATTCCTGCAACACATCTTTTAAAGGATCATGATTTCGAATACAGATTCAATGCAGCTCACTGCAAGGCAATCGTTTGTACTGGTACGGGCGATGTAGCGGACCAGGCTGAATTTGCTGCTAAAAGATGCCCTGACCTTAAGGTTAAAATCTGCGTAGACGGACTTCAGAGAAAAGGCTGGCACAACTTCAACGAAGAATTTAAGACATTCTCAAAAGAATTCGAAAAGCCCGAAGATTTTGCTTGTGGCGATGATACAATGCTTATGTTCTTCACATCCGGAACTACAGGATATCCCAAGATTGCTGCTCATAACTTCAAATATCCTTTGGGACATTTCCCTACAGCAAAGTTCTGGCACAATGTAGACCCTAACGGACTTCACTTTACAATCGCCGATACAGGCTGGGGCAAAGCACTCTGGGGCAAGCTCTACGGACAGTGGATGTGCGAAGCAGCTACATTCGTTTATGACTTTGAGAAATTCAAAGCAGACGACATCCTTCCTTTGTTCAAGCAGTATAACATTACTACATTCTGTGCACCTACTACAATGTACAGATTCTTCATAAAAGAAGATCTTACCAAATATGATTTAAGCTCCATCAAGTATGCAACAGTTGCAGGCGAGGCCATGAACCCTGAGGTTTACAACCAGTTCCTTAAAGCAACAGGCGTACGTATCATGGAAGGCTTCGGTCAGACAGAAACAACACTTTCAATTGCCAACTTCGTAGGCGAGAGTAATAAGGTTGGTTCAATGGGTAGACCTTCACCCTTGTACGATATTGATATCGTTGATCCCGACGGCAATCCCTGCAAGGTCGGTGAAACGGGCGAAATCGTTATCAGCACACAGAACGGTGTACCCAACGGTTTGTTCCAGGGTTACTTCGAAGACGAAGAGAAGACCAAAGAAGTATGGCATGACGGATTCTACCATACCGGCGATACAGCATGGAAAGACGAAGACGGATTTTACTGGTATGTCGGCCGTGTCGATGACGTTATCAAGTCATCCGGCTACCGTATCGGACCGTTCGAAATCGAATCAGTTATCATGGAACTTCCTTATGTTCTTGAATGTGCTGTTGTTGCAGCTCCCGACGAAATCCGTGGTCAGGTTGTAAAGGCTAACATTGTTCTTACAAAGGGAACAGTAGGAACAGAAGAACTTAAGAAAGAAATCCAGACATACGTAAAAGAGCACACAGCTCCTTACAAGTATCCGAGAATCGTCGAATTCAGAGATGAATTACCTAAGACCATCTCGGGCAAAATCAGAAGAGTAGATTTAAGATAATGAACAATTGGGGACGGTTCCGTTTTGACTTTTTTGAGCAAAATAGAACCGTCCCCAAATGACATTTTTGAGCAAAACGGAACCGTCCCCAATTGACACATATTAATTTTGAAAAAAATGATAGATATTTATTTATCAATGTGTTAGTATATTATCGTTGGTTTAAAGGTTAGTTAGTTAATACTAATTTCATTCACGTTTAAGTGTTTTTATAAAGGAGATTTAATTATGGCAAATGCACCAAAAGTATTACTGATTCTTGACGGCTACGGCCTTAATGAAAAGACTGAAGGCAATGCTGTAGCACAGGCTAAGACACCCGTTATGGATAAACTCATGAAGGAATGTCCTTTTGTAAAGGGAAATGCTTCAGGTATGGCAGTTGGTCTTCCCGACGGTCAGATGGGTAACTCCGAAGTAGGACACCTCAATATGGGCGCAGGAAGAATTGTATATCAGGAACTTACAAGAATTACCAAGGAAATCCAGGACGGTACATTCTTTGAAAATCCCGGACTTATGGAAGCTGTAGAAAACTGTAAGAAGAACAATTCCACACTTCATATGTACGGCCTTGTATCAGACGGCGGCGTTCACAGTCACAATACACATATTTACGGACTTCTTGAACTTGCTAAGAGAAATGGTCTTGATAAAGTATTTGTTCACTGCTTCCTTGACGGTAGAGATACACCTCCCACAAGCGGTAAGGAATTCGTTGAAGAACTCGAAGCAAAGATGGCAGAAATCGGTGTAGGTAAGGTCGGTGTTATAAGTGGACGTTACTATGCAATGGACAGAGACAACAACTACGACAGAGTAGAGAAGGCATATGTTGCACTTACCAAGGGCGAGGGTATTAAAGCTACTAGTGCTTCCGAAGCAATCCAGGCTTCATATGACGAAGGCGTAACAGATGAATTTATGGTTCCCACAATCGTTTGTGACAACGGCGAACCCCGTACAACCGTAAAAGACGGTGACTCAATCATCTTCTTTAACTTCCGTCCCGACAGAGCAAGAGAAATTACCAGAGCGTTTTGTGATGATGATTTTAAGGGCTTTGACAGAAAGAGACTTGATGTTAAATACGTATGCTTCACCGAGTATGATCCTACGATTCCCAACAAATCCGTAGCTTTCCACAAGGTTGAAGTAACAAATACATTTGGTGAGTGGCTTGCAGCAAATGGTCTTAAGCAGGCAAGAATCGCTGAGACAGAGAAGTATGCACACGTTACATTCTTCTTTAACGGCGGTGTAGAGACTCCCAACGAGGGCGAAGACAGAATCCTTGTTAATTCACCCAAGTACGTTCCTACATACGACAAGAAGCCCAGAATGAGCGCTTATACCGTATGTGACAAATTAAGCGAAGCAATCACTGCAAAGAACGAAGACGGAACATCAAAGTATGATGTAATCATCTGTAACTTCGCTAACCCTGACATGGTTGGTCATACAGGTGTTCTTGAAGCTGCAATCGAAGCAATCGAAGTAATCGACAAGTGCGTGGGTGAAGTTGTTAACTTCGTAAAAGAAGTAGGCGGTACAATGTTTATATGTGCAGACCACGGTAACGCAGAACAGCTTATCGATTATGAGACAGGTGATCCTTTCACAGCTCATACAACAAATCCCGTTCCTTTCATCCTTGTAAACGGACCCGAAGGAAAGAAGCTTCGTGAGGGCGGATGTCTTGCAGATATCGTTCCCACAATCATCGAACTTATGGGAATGGAACAGCCTAAGGAAATGACAGGCAAATCATTACTTGTTTAAAATCATAAAAGAAAAGCGGGAGCGGAGCAAAACCGCTCCCTTTTTTAAAAATAACTTGCAAAAAGATAATCGTTATGTTAATATAACAAAGCGGTTGTAATTGGGACTGCGTATTTTTATATGAATTTATAGGTGAAAAATGCAACAGGTAATTAAAATCATAGTAATGGTATTATTTATACTTATATGTGTAGCGCTTACATTCCTCGTACTTATGCAGGAAGGT
>JAGCVT010000146.1 GCA_017962225.1 Lachnospiraceae bacterium | reverse complement strand
TACTTTGGAGTGAACACTATGTGGTACTTACAAATCCATTTAGTGTGTGATAGACTATTTGCCTTATTGGCCATTAAAATCACCTTCCCTTCGCTATTTGTTTGGCTTGAACAACCTCATTATAGCGGAAAGGTGATTTTTTTGTATAACACACACCGCGCACCCGCATAGCGGGTGGTTTATATTTCGCACGCTTCGCGAGCTCAACAGGGTCACGACCCATAATCAAAATAAAAAGATTCGGATATAAAATCCGAATCTTTTTTATTGTAAGACAAATTGTTTTATTGTCTGGACTGAATTTCCCACATCTGTGCATTTAAGATATCCTGATAGTTCTCCTGAGCATAGAACGCTGAATTGTGCATACAGTGATTATCTTCAACACTGTTCTTGCCGTAATCAAGAGCTTCTGATTCTTTGAGAGGAAGAGTAGCAACACCTTCTACAGCGAAAGGACATGTCTCGCAGGCGATCTTGCCGTCGTAAGCGCATATAATGCCTTTGTAATGCACGTCACAGTATTCATCGGGCTCCGTACCGACTTCAAAGTATTCTGTTCTGATATGGTCGTCACAGAGGCCTTCATTGGGACGCTTGCCTGATTCGGAACAAATAGCGCAGGTAGTAATACCGTTGGGCATATCGAAAGTTGCATAAGGAAGATTTGAATGGATTCTGGCCATGCATTCTTTCCAAAGGTATTTAGCGATATCGTGCTGATCTTTTCCGAGGTCGACGTTGTTATCGAAACCTACCCATACGGTAGCGGTGTAGTAAGGTGAATATCCGGCAAACCAGATATCGTTATAGGATGATGTGGTACCTGTTTTACCTGCTATGGACATATTGCCAAAGTTAACCATGTTTGCGGTACCTCTTAAAATAACGTCCTGCATTGCACTTGTAAGAAGGAAAGCAGTGGTTTCTTTTAAGACTCTTCTTTGTTCAAACATAGAACTGTCGAGAATAATGTTTCCCTGGTCATCCGTTACCTTTGAGTATAAAAGAGGCTGATTGTAAATACCGCCGTTAGCGATACTTGCATAAGCAGCGTTTGTTTCCATGTTTGTAACGCCGTGTGTAATACCGCCGAGAGCGAGAGCCTGGTTGATATCGGACATTACCTGACCGTCTCTGGTTACTTCTCTGTCTACAAGTGTTGTGAAACCAAAATCAATGAGCTTGTCATAACCCGCCTGAGGGCCAATCTGAGTTAATACTTTTACGGTAACGATGTTAAGCGAATCCTTAATACCTGTTCTTAATGAACATACTCCACGATAATTCTGTCCGTACCAGTTTGAAATCGGACGTCCGTTTTTATATGTAAAAGGAGCATCGTCCTGAACATCTGCCAGAGTAAATTCGCCTGAATCGATAGCGGGAGCGTAGGTGGAGAGAACCTTAAATACCGAACCCGGCTGTCTCATTGTATCGGAAGCTCTGTTAAGTGTTTTACTTGCAATCTTTTCGCCACGTCCGCCGACCATTGCCAGAACGTATCCGTTATGCTGGTCCATAACAGTAATGGAAGCCTGAGGCTGAGGCACGAGAAGGTAGTTTTCGGCTCTTTCTTCATCGCCTTCTTCCATAACTGCAGCCTTATATTCTTCGATAGCAGCCAAAGCTTCTTCTTCGGAATTGTAAATAAGATTGAAATCTTTATTAAACTCTTTATAGTAACTCTGGAACATTTCGGTAGAGTGATTTACAACATCTCCGTTAGCTTTATCCACAGTCAGCTGGTAACTCAACAGATACTTGGTTTTTCCTGCATAGCTTTCCTCGTTGCCGAATACTTCATCGCAGTAAGCCTGGATTTCGGGATTTTGTGTTGAGTAAATCTTTAAACCGCCGGCATAAAGCTGTTCGTAAGCATTTTTCTCGCTGTAACCTGCAACTTCGATTAAATGCTTATAAACCTGATCTGTAAGTTCATCGACAAAATATGAGTTTATATTCTTTGAAGCTACGACTTCATTATTCTTTTTGATTCTTGAATATACATCGTCTGCAAGGGCTTCGGTCCATTCATCTTTTGTAATATAGCCCTGTTCATACATGTATTTTAATACGGTTGCTCTTTTTTCCTCATTCTTATCGGGATGAGAAATAGGGTTGTATTTAGCAGGGTTCTGCGTAATGCCTGCAAGAACGGCACATTCGGACAAAGTTAGCTGATAAACGGGCTTACCGAAATATCTCTGCGATGCTGACTGTACACCAAGTGTGTTCTGACCGAGGTTGATGGTATTTAAATAATACTCAAGAATCTCGGTTTTGGACATTTCTTTTTCGGTATTGATAGCGATGTACTGTTCCTGAATTTTTCTTTTAAATCTGTTTACATCGTTTGTTTCCGTAACCCAGCTTTCGTCAAAACCGTTGTTTTTAATAAGCTGCTGAGTAATGGTAGAACCACCCTGGCTGAAATGCAGACCGTTTCTGATACCTTCAACGCCTGCACGGACAATAGCTTTAATATCGATACCGTTATGCTCATAAAAACGCTCGTCCTCGATGGCAACGAATGCATCGCAAAGATCCTGGGGTATTTTATCAATGCCTACATAACTTCTGTTTGCGTTTGCCGAAACCAGTTTGGTCATTTCATGACCTTCGCAGTCATATACAACAGATGCATATCCCTTAGGCTTTAAATCGCTGATGTCGAGTTCGGGCGCAGAAGCCAAAACCCCGTTAAATGCACCTAAACCGACGCACATAAGAAGCACGCATCCGATAATAAATCCTATAAATAATAATTCTAAGATAGATACCTTAAAAAGATTTGCAACTTTAATGCCTTTTGAACGCATCTGTCTTAAAGTTCTTTTTATTCCCAGTTTGGAAAAATTCATGTTGTTCCCTTTCGTAAATAAGCCTAAAATAAGGCGTTTTCAAGTCGTATTGCACAACATATAGGTGTTTGATTTCAATAGCACATATAAAATCAAATATATATTATAATATAAAATAGGAAATTTGTTAATAGTTTCAAAAAGCTCTTTCATCTTGTAAAAAGGTGTCCCCTTTGATAGAATTATCTTCGAGGTCAAAATGAAAAAATTAGTCGAATCCGAAGAAGGTATTTATATAGAGAAAAAGTCCAAATTCATATGTCATTTGTTTTACGTGACAAATGCAGATGAAGTGACTGAAATCATTAAGGCTGAAAAGAAAAAGTATTACGATGCCAGACATCACTGCTATGCCTATGTGATGGGAGATGACGGTCAGGACATCAAATGTTCTGATGACGGAGAACCTTCCGGTACAGCCGGCAGACCGATGCTTGATATACTTCAGAATGAAGGCCTGACAGATATTTTATGCGTTGTAACGAGATACTTCGGCGGGACTCTTTTAGGAACGGGCGGACTTGTCAGGGCTTATTCGGCTGCCCTAAAAGATGCAATTGATAAAAGTACCTTTAAAAACGAGACCGAAGCGGTAATCGTAAAATACAAATACGGATATAATTTCGATGCCAGAATCAGTTCATATCTAAGAGATAAAGACATAAAGGTTTTGGACAGCGAATATTCAGATGCAGTTGAGATTACGATTGTTTTGGAAAAAGAAATATATTCGTCGGTTGATTCTGACTTGGTTAACATAACTAACGGAAGCATTGAAAAGACCGATGAGACAAACTGCATGTATGCGCTGTAATTAATTGGTGCGAGGCACCGTAAAATAAATATATTAGGGGTAAGATATGAGTTACGCAGATCAGATTTTCATTAATATGTGCAAGGATATTTTGGAGAACGGAACCAGCACCGAAGGCGAGAAAGTAAGACCTCACTGGGAAGACGGTGCGAGTGCGTATACCATTAAGAAATTCGGCGTTGTAAACAGATATGATTTATCCAAGGAATTTCCTCTTATTACATTAAGAAGAACAGCGCTTAAATCCGCAACGGATGAAATTCTTTGGATCTGGCAGAAAAAATCTAACAATATCAATGATTTGCACAGCCATATCTGGGACGAATGGGCTGATGAAAACGGTTCCATCGGCAAAGCATACGGATATCAGCTCAGCGTAAAGCATCAGTATAAAGAAGGCATGATGGATCAGGTCGACAGGGTTATTTACGATCTTAAAAACAATCCTTTTTCACGACGTATCATGACCAACATTTACGTTCATCAGGATTTACATGAAATGAACCTTTATCCGTGTGCTTACAGCATGACTTTTAATGTAACGCAGAAGAAGGGTGATGACAAACTTACATTAAATGCAATTTTAAATCAGCGTTCCCAGGATGTGCTTGCTGCAAACAACTGGAATGTTGTTCAGTATTCCGTGCTTGTTCACATGCTTGCGCAGGTGTGCGATATGAAGGTTGGCGAACTGGTTCATGTTATAGCGGATGCGCATATTTACGACAGACATATTCCTCTCGTAAAAGAATTAATTGAAAGACCGACATACGATGCTCCGACATTCTGGTTAAATCCTGATATTCATGACTTTTATGAGTTCACGAGAGACGATGTTAAGGTTGAAAATTATGTGACGGGACCTCAGATTGAGAATATTCCCATTGCAATATAAAAGGAGACTAAAATGAATTTGATTGTTTGCGTTGATTCCAACTGGGGAATCGGATATAAAAACGAGCTGCTTGTAAGAATTCCTTCCGATCAGAAGTTTTTCAGAGAAACCACAACGGGAAAAGTAGTTGTTATGGGCAGAAAAACACTTGATTCTTTTCCGGGACAGAAGCCTCTTAAAAACAGAACAAACATAGTTATTACTTCAAATAAAAATCTCACATCGAAAGACGGCGAAATATATGTTCATTCGATAGAAGAATGCCTGGAACTTTTAAAGCAGTATAATGATGAAGATATTTACATAATCGGAGGTTCGAGCGTATACAAGGAATTCCTTCCTTACTGCAACAAAGCTTTCATTACAAAAGTCGACAGAGCATTCAGCGCAGATTCATACTTCCCCAATCTCGATGAGGATGCTGAGTGGAAGATGGTAAAAGAATCGGACGAGCAGACATATTTTGACAACACGTTTTTCTTTACGGAGTATGAAAGAATATAAGCATGAAGAAATAATCCTTTTACGAGGATTATTTTTTTTATGAGTATTTAACAAATAAATGCGAATTTAATCAGAAATTTGATTGACAAAAAAAGGCTATTCGTTATAATTAAACATAGTTTTTTTGAAAGGAGAAGGCGAAAATGTCAGTTTTTACAGGCGCGGCAGTAGCCATAGTGACACCGTTTAAAGCCAACGGTGAAGTCGATTACGAACAGTTTTACAAGAATATTGAGTTCCAGATCGCTCATAAGACTGACGCCATTGTTGTATGCGGTACAACAGGCGAATCATCAACGATGAGTCATGAAGAGCATTTGGACGTTATTGAGGCCTGCGTCAAGCGCGTAAACGGCAGAGTACCGGTTATCGCCGGAACAGGCTCCAACTCAACAGCCGAGGCAATTCATTTGTCTACAGAGGCTGAAAAGAGAGGT
>JAGCVT010000145.1 GCA_017962225.1 Lachnospiraceae bacterium | reverse complement strand
ACCTGCTACAGCAATAACAGCCACGAGAATAACTGCTATAAC
The DNA here is from genome assembly GCA_017962225.1 of Lachnospiraceae bacterium. Lineage (GTDB taxonomy): Bacteria > Bacillota > Clostridia > Lachnospirales > Lachnospiraceae > UBA3766. The sequence continues at coordinate 17,758 of JAGCVT010000145.1, read as the reverse complement.
GATTATTCTTATAACTACTTTCTTTCTCTTTTGTTTCTTTCTCTTCTGTGCAGCCGCTTCAAGCTGTGCATCGAGATTTTCTCTGTCGAGTGATAATTGAGGGTTATTCTTCTTGCTCATTCTGCTTATCTCCAATCAAATGTAAATCTATATTTTCATCCGTAATCTTTATATCAAAATCGTCCTGAGTTTCTGCCGGTTCCGCAAAGGCTTCAATCGGCTCTTCATTAGGAATTTCTTCCACATCCGAGTCATAAACCACAGGGCCGCTCCGGATTTCCTTATCAATGTCATCTCTGCTTAAGTTTCCTTCGTTAGCAGAATCAGAGGTAATGCGTCCGTCCTCGATATGAACGATTCGTTTTGCATTTGCTGCAATGTCATTGTCGTGCGTGATGACTATTACGGTTCTTCCTTCTGCATGAAGCTGCCTTAAAATATTCATAATTTCCTTGGACGAATGCGAGTCGAGGTTACCTGTAGGCTCATCCGCAAGTATTACGGGCGGTGCCTGAGCTATAGCACGTGCTATCGCAACTCTCTGCTGCTGACCGCCTGACATTTCGGAAGGCTTGTGAGTCATTCTGTTTTCAAGTCCGACTTTTCGAAGCGCTTCTTTTGCCAGATTGGTTCTCTCTTTTTTGGAAACTCCTCTGTATATGAGAGGCAGTTCCACATTTTCAAAAGCCGTAAGGTTTGATATCAGATTGAAGCCCTGGAAGATAAATCCTATTTCCTGGTTTCTGATATCAGAAAGCTCATCATCGCTTAAAAGTGATACATCCGAACCGTGTAAGAGGTAAATACCGCTGGTAGGTACATCGAGACACCCGAGCATATTCATGAGTGTCGATTTTCCCGATCCGGAATGGCCGATGATGGCTACAAATTCGTTTTCGCCGATGGAAAGGGATACGTGGTCGAGCGCTCTTACTTCATTCTCGCCCGGATTGTAAATCTTACACATATTCCTGATTTCAATTAATGAAGCCATTTCAACTCCTTTATTTTATGATTAATAATTTTTCTTTTTTATGATATTTAAACTTATAAAAAACGATGTAACATATGCTCCTAAAATCGCAAGCAGTATTCCGAGAGCAATCAGATATGTTTTAAGTCCCACTTCAACCACGTATTCCGTGATTGCCATATCTTCGTCAATAATAAAATCGGTCACGCTTGAAATCATTAAAAGCGGAGGAACCAAAGCTCCGATTATAAATGCAATGATTCCGGAAATCGCAAGCGTTATCAGACGGCCTTTGGTGGTTCCGAATTTGATGTTAATCGGAATCATCAGTGCGGGGATTAAGAATATAAACAATCCCAGTGAAAGTGCCGTTACATCAAACGGTTCACCCTGTATAAAATGACAGCCCGTAAAAGAAATCGCAACGCTTAATGCATATCCGATAAATCCCAGACAAGTCGTAAAGATATATTTCTCTATGACATAATCTCTTCTTGAAACAGGCGTTGTCAAAAGATATGCAATCGTATTGTTTCTCTCATCGTATCCTGATGTTGAGATTGCAAGTCCCGTAAAGAAAAGCGTAAAGTAGCCGATCATAAAATTTTCATCCATACCGACAAATCCTACCAGGGAGAACAAAACCATCAGGACGAGCAGGAATTTATTTTTAAATACCAGTTTTAAATCCTTGATAAACAAACCTTTCATAGTTTTTCTCCTTTATAGAGAATCAGCATGAGTTCATCCAGATTCATTTTTTCAATTACCATATCGGGACAGTTCTCCATATAATAATCTTTTTTATCCGTAAGACACTCATATCCGTACGATTCTTTTCTAACGGCTATCACATACTGTTTGTCCAGACTCTCGTAATCTTCTTCGCTTAATTTTAATGCCGCATATTCAAAAAGCAGCGTGTCCGTATCATCGTGAATAACAATTTCCCCGTTATTGATAACGTATATGTCATCGCAGATTTTCTCGATATCAGAAGAGATATGGGAACTGATAACGATTGATCTCTCTTCGTCTTTTTCCATGTAATCGCGAAGTTCGGTAAGTATTTCTTCTCTTGAAACCACATCAAGTCCGGAGGTCGGCTCATCCAAGATTAAGATTTTGCTGTCATGCGAAAGTGCAGTGATGACTCTTAATTTGGCCTTCATACCGCCGGAAAGTTCGGAAATCTTCTTGTCCATGGGTATTTCGTATTTTTCACATTTTTTTACGAAATACTCTTCGTCAAAACTTTTGTAAGAAGCTTTTAAGATGGATTTAAGTTCCTTTATTTTAAGAATGTCGGGGAAGAAGGAATCAGCCAGTACGCAGCCTATGTCCTCTTTGCCGGAGTTTTTATAAGCCTTAACACTCATTTCGTTTATAAGGACTTCTCCGCTGTCGGGATTTACCAGTCCGAGCATTATTTTAAAGGTGGTACTTTTACCCGCTCCGTTGGCGCCGATAAGACCCGTGATCATTCCGGGTTTTAATTCCATTGAAACGTTTAATGTGAAATTTTTATATTTCTTTACAACATTTTTTACTTCAAGCATTTAAGCCTCCGTTTCGTCTAAAAGCATGTCAAACATTTCCCTGACATCTTCTTTGGAGATTGAATAACGTTCTGCTTTTTCTATGGAATCTTTTAACCCATTCTCTACTTCTTTTATCTGATTTTCTTTTATGTACTCCGAATTATTGCCGGATATGTATGTACCCTTGCCGTGTACGGTCACAACAAAACCCAGCGCCTCCAGCTCGTCATATGCTTTTTTGACGGTAAGTGCGCTAATGTTAAGATCTTTTGACAAGGACCTCACGGAAGGAAGCGGATCATTTTCATGCAGTACGTCAGACGCAATCTGCGCTTTTATCTGCTGAATAATCTGCGTATAAATTGGTACCATTGAAGAATTGTTGATGATTATCTTCATGTTTGCTCCCCGCGGATTTTACTCCGTAAAATGCTGCCTCATAAAAAACGTTCAACTGTTATAGTGCCGATAAACACCTTATAACAGTAAACACTATATAACAGTGTATAACACCTTGTCAATAGGTTTTAAAAAAATTTATGTATATCTTAAACAAATCTTAATAATGACGGCTAAAAACGGGGGTTTCGCTTTTAAAAAACTCCGAAGCGCAAGGCTCGGAGTTTTCATTAAAATTCAGGTCGTGCGCAATTCAGTAAATTCTGGTTTTATCTTCATTCGGTCTTTCGTAGGACGAATAGGATTTGTTTTTGACTTCAATGTTCTTGGCAACGCAGTCATACTTAACACCGAAGAGATTGAATTCATCTTCTTCGGCTTCGGATTTCTTTCCGGGAAGCGAGGTAATCTTTGCCAAAAAATAGCAGGTAATAAATGCTGCAAAGAACGCAAGTATCAGACTACATATCAAAATTATTAATATCTTCGGCAATTGCGTCACCTCCTCTTCTTTTAAGATGTGCGGGCTTTCTCGTGGTCAGCTCGTTGTGATAGAGCACAAGATCGAATATCGTAAGGAAGGCGCCGGCGCATAAAAGCACGCTGCTTATGATGCTTAGGATTGCACTCTGCGCATTTATAAGTTCTATTCCAAGAATCGCTGCCATTAATATGCCTCCTAAAAGAGCCCCGTAATATTTTGCACTGTTTTTAAGTTTTCCGGCTCTGATAAAACCTATTGCCGCAAGTATCAGGTTTCCGACAATAAGAAAAACTCTGAAAACTCCCGACATCGCGCCTATACTAAACAGTTTGCCCTGACTCGTAATATCCAGAACAAACGGAATTTCCCACAGCATCATTCCCACATAAAACAATCCCAACACGATATCAATTATGCTTTGTTTTATATAACTCTTTAAAAGCTCATTTTTATCTTTATTTTTTATATAAACTACTTTGGTCTTCTGATAAAAGCGTCCCGCGTCCTCCGAGCCCGAATCTTTTATCTGCAGAATCTTCATCTGAACGTAGTAAATGATGTACGAAGCACACGAAAGAAGCAATGCCGCATCAAGCGTTGCAAAGGCGGTTCTTTGAGGGAATAAAGATATAATAAGCCATGCAATCGGTAAGAAAAGAAGCGTTAACAGCAATATGCCTATGGCAAACTTTCTTTTTGAAATGGGAAAATCGCTTGCCGCCTTACCCGTCTGCCCGTTGACCGTCATATAGGCAACTTTTTTTTCGTTCTTAAAAGACATAAACCATATCGGGAAGAGCGCTCTTTTGGCACTTACCGCGGTGTTGAACTGCTTGGTGGCCTCGTCGTTTGAAAGGTAAATCTTCATATCCCGATATTCATCCTTGCAGGATGACTGCGATACGACTTCCCTGGCAACATCGTTGGCAAGTTCTTCGGCCTCGTGCTCATATACAATGCTCTCGACATCGGATATGTCTGCATAAAATCCGGAAAGATATGAAGGATAAAACTTCTTTTTCCCTTCGGTAAAAAACGGTGCGATTCTCTCTCCCAGATCATCGGAGAATGAATATGACGCATCCCTGCAGATGCCTTCAAATTTACCGCTTATATATCCGTTAACATCATAATAATATGTGGTGGAATATTCGGCGTCTCTGTGAAGTTCCATTCCGCTGACCTTAAAAAGCCCTTCCTGATTAACCTCATAAAACCAGTACGGAACATATATTGCCTTGAACTGATCCAGAATCTTTGAATCTTTTAATTCACTCGGAGCAAAAATTGCTCTCTTGGTAATCTTTTTAAATTCACCGATGCACTCCTCTTTGGTCTTTTCAAAAGGAATGATGTAATCGGGTTTTTTCTCTTTGGAAATTCTTGAAGTAAGAACCGTTGACGATGCGCAGTATGTACAGAAACTGGAAGCCTCGTTATCTTCACACATAATCTCTGCGCCGCACTGAGGACATGTAAAAACCGTGGTTTCGAAATAATCGTAATCCACGGAATCGTTTTCTTTCGTCACGCTCTCGGGTGCAAAAGACGAACTGCATTTTTTGCAGACGAGTTTTTTAGACTTTATGTCGTATATAATATTTCCGCCGCAGTTTTTGCACGCAAACATCGTCTCTCCTCCAAAATAGTTTGAACAATTGTATTTTAACGCCGGTGTCTTTTATGATATATACCGTTTGCGGTAATATAATTTATTTATTTTGCCTTTTTGTGCAAATTAGGTTTTCTGCTTTTCTTTGCCTCAAGGCTGTTTATTACTGTGAAAATTTCAAGAATTGCCGTCGGTACCGCATTGATAACCGCAAGGAATGTCTGCAGGATTTTAAGGTCATCTCCTGCTGTTAAAAGATCATACTCCGGGCCGTTTAAGATAGCGTCCGTCAGATATTCGTCTGCATAAAGCTGCCAGTCACCGTTTAAAATTATGAGTTTAAGAATGAACGAAAGCACAACAAAAACAGACGCAATTGCAAGCACCATTTTAAGACTGACTTTACAGCCGTTTTTCTTTCCGATTAAGAGTACGGTTATAAAAGGAAGTGCGAGTTCGATAATGTTGATGATTATTCCGACCGTAAAATAAAAGGATTTAATATCGGGAATAATATAGATTGCTATGTATAGAATCAACTCTGTAACAATCTGAACGATTAAAGAAATTATGGGAATAATTATTGTAAGAACAATCGTTTTTTTATTCGGCTTCGGATTGATTTTAAGAGCAATTATTAAAACGATAAAACTAACATATATGATTAGAGCAAATAAGAAATTTAGCATTTTAAGTTACTTTCCAAAACATATTTTTAATGCCTTACGCGTCAGCATACCGAATAATCCAAACTGTCTTTTGTAAGGTTTGCGTTGTAATAAGGATCTCCGGCTTCAAGTTCCTTCGCATATTTTTCCCTGAAGTTTGCAAGGTCCTTATTGTAAGCTTCATCTTCGCCTCCTAAAAGAATTTGAGGTTTGTCGCTTACTCCTTCGCCGTAAGGATCGAATACATTTAAGAGGCCGAGTCTTCTTAAATTAAGGCATAAAGAAATATCGGAAAATGCATTCTCAAAGCTTTCGTCAAAGCAGCCTGCTTTTTCAAAATCTTTTTTCTTAAGCATAAGCATGTCGCCGGTTACGGCGCTGCAGTCCTGAATATAGCAGAGTCTGCCCATGTAACCGATGTATTTCTTGTCAAAGCCGTGATGTACCAGCCCTGCTGCCCTGTCTTTTCCGATACCGATTACAACTGATGCATGCTCGATTTTTCCTACGGAGTTAATTATCTTGCCGCCGACTGCGCCGACATCCTCTCTCTGCGCGATTGATAAGAATTCTCTTACGATATCGGGCGAGCAGGCTTTAACGCTTCCGTCAAGGAAGAACAAAACTTCACCCTTTGCTTTTTTTGCAAGAGCGTTTTTCTTTGCGAAGATGTTCTTTCCTGCGAGTTCGTCTGCATAGTCTGATTCTTTTATGATTTCAACATTCGAATAAGAATTGAAGTTTTCAAGCGCAGTAACACAGTCCTCTGTGTCGTCCGTGATAATAACGGAAACAAGAGGTTCGAGAGTAACAACATATTTTAATCTGAAAATGGTTTCGAATGCTCTCGAAGACGTGATGCTTGTATTGTAAATGCCGTTCGTTTTAAGATGGTCCGAAACGGCTCTTTTAGCCGCATCTATTGCGTAGGTCTTGGCGTTTATGTTCTGTGCCACGCTGCCTGCATGAGCTCTCCAGTAGTAGTAAATTCCGGACACGTGAACGACCTTTTTTGCAAGGTGGGTTAAGCGCAGAATCATGTCGTGATCCTGGCTTCCGTCGTATTCCGTTCTGAAAAGTTCGGTTTCGTTTAAGAGTTCTTTTTTGAATACGGAAAAGTGGCAGATATAATTGTTTGCGCGAAGATTGTCGATGGCGAAGTCAGGCTTAAAATGAACGGTAATCATTTTGTTGATGTCGCCGTCCACAAAAGTAGCCTCGTCACAGTAAATGTAATCAGCACCCTCGTCAATCGCTTCTCTGTATTTATAGAGTGCGCTCGGATGCAGTACATCGTCGTGGTCGAAGAGGCCGATGTAATCGCCCGTTGCCATTTTGTAACATGCATTGGTATTGCCGGAAATGCCTTCGTTTTTCTCAAGCTTTTTATATACGACTCTTGAATCGTTCTCAGCATATTTCTTGCAGATATCGCCTACGTATGAATGTGCATCGTCCGAGCCGTCCGCAAGGCAGAGCTCCCAGAATTTGTAGGTCTGGTTTACTACCGAATCTATCATTTCTTTCAGGAAATCTTCGGGAGTATTGTAAAGCGGAACCAGAATGGAAATAACAATCTTCCCGGCGTATTCTCTGCTTTCCTCCAAAGCTCTCTGGTCTTTGTCGGGGAAAGAAAGTGTTCCGAGTTCTTTATATCTTTTCTTTAATCTGTTTTTGCTTTTTACCTTGTCGGAAACCGCCGATACGGAGCCGTACTGTGTGACTCTTTTAACCTGTGAACGAACATATCTTAAGGGTTTTGAAAGCTTGTAAGCCTTGCTTGACTTAATGCGGTCGAGATTATCCTTAATCTCTTCCTTTTCGTCCTCAAGCTCTGTTATGCGGCCTGAGAGTTCCATGTTTTTTCTCTTGGTTTCCTCAAGTTCTTTTTTTAATTCTTCGAGTTCTCTGTTTTCCATTTTCCTGTCTGTATCCGGTCATTAAATATCTATGTTCAAGAATGTGTCGGTGATAATTTCTCTTACGTTGCCATGGTCCTTGGCATACATGTAAATTCTGTAATTGCCCGAATCAAGATTATCAACCGATACTCTTAAATCAATTCCGCAAAGCTCGGTATTTTCGCTTCCGTTGAATCTTCCGGCAAGGTCCGGTCGCAGGCACCTTTCTGTAGGTATTACAAACTGCTTGCCGTCCTTTTGTAAGATTACGTCAAAATCAAATCTCATATTGTCAATGCCCGGTACTACAGCGTAGCCTTTGACAACAAGGATTTTATGTTCGTCTTCGGTAATTTTCACCTGGAATTTTTCGAAGGAGAAGTATACCCAGCCCTCTTCGTCATTTGATTTTCTCGATTCAAACTTACCGCTTGCATTAACGCTTAAGTCTTCTTTTTCTTTTTCGAAATTAAGCTTAAAATCTGCGGAGCCGCCCTCGTAAGGATCCACTATCATAAGTGACGGATGGCGGTTCTTAAGTATGGCTTTTTCATAGGAGAGACGTTCGGATTTGATTTTGTTCTTTGCGTCCACGCCTCTTGAAACCGATTCGTGATGAATAAGTTTTATATCGTTAAGCAGTACGTTTCTGTAGCCGTTTTCATAAAGGTTCATGCAGAGGTCAACATCGTTGTATCCTACTTTAAGCTCTTCGCATAAACCGCCGACTCTGTCGTAGAGTTCTTTTCTGACTGCCAGACATGCGCCCGTTACGGCAAGCACGTTTTTGTTCACAAGATTATCGCCTGCGCCTGCTTTTACGGTATCTTCTTCGCCCATGAATTTATGAGCGGGACCGTCAATGCCTGCGGATATTCCGACATGCTGAATCTTTCCGTCGGGATATAAAAGTTTGCAGCCTACACATCCTACACCCCTGTTTGTAGCATATAATGCCATCGTCTTAATCCAATCATATCCTTCGGCTTCAATGTCATCGTTTAAAAGAAGTAGTACTTCGCCTCTTGCAACCTTGGCGCCGACATTGTTCATCTTGGAATAATTGAATTCTTCAACCGCATAAATGTATTTGTATTCGAAGTCGCACTTCTCAAGGAAGGCTTCGACTTTGGCTTTGTTTTCCTCGTTCGAGCCGTTGTCGACTATGATTACTTCAATCTTTTTTAGACCGTTTAAATTAAGCTTTCCGATAAGCGAAGTGAGCATATCGGGATTGTCTTTTGAAGGAATGATTATCGAAACGGTAATATCGCTTTCAACCGGTATGAGTTTTAATTTTTCTTTTGCCTTCTGTCTGATTGTGGCATATTTGTCGTCCGAAAGCGCGGGTACTATTTTCTGATATTCGGGATAAAGAAGCGCACCTGTTTCCATGGATTCGCTTAAATCTTTTTCGCTTAAATCGCTTTCAATGCCTTTTGAAACAAGAACCGCAGGGATATGACAGATTAAATCTTCTCTTCTGTCTGCCCTTAATTTCGCACACGCTTCCACAGTCAGTTCATACATCATGCCCGTATAATAAATCGATGCGCTTAACATTTCCGTATTTGCAAGAAGTTCATTTAAGAAACTGCCTTCGATTGCAAACGCATTGATGTAATCAAACGATGCAAGCGTCTCGGGACTGAATACGGGTTTATAGTATCTGAAAGCTCTTCTGACCTTGTATAATTCCTCTTCTTTGAAATCCTCGGATAATGCAAAATAATCCTCATCGCCGTAGATTAATACTGCGTAAGGATTATCGATTAAGTATTCATAAATCAGGCGCTCGCTTTCTTTTCTTAAGAATCCGAAGGTGGGATCATAAATGATATAGAACCTTGACTCATCATAAACAACATGGTTTTTAAAATTCTTTACCAAAGTTTCCATGCTCAGTCTTTCGACCACCTTTGCAGTTTCTTCCTCAACTTCTCTTGATGAAACGTAGTTGAAAACCGCAAGACTCTGATCTTCGTATTCTTTCAGAAGACGAATGTAATCTTTTTCATATTGTTTTTTTCTCGGCATCAGCAAAGCATTTTGCACTGCCTTTTTGAAGTTTTGTGCCATATGAATTACCTTCTTTTTTATAATTCACTAAGTTTTGGCCAGTTCTTATCTCGCTCTATGATGTTTAATAATGCCTCGTCCTTAACCGGCCAGTCTATCCCGACATCGGGATCGTTCCACGCCAGTCCGCCTTCATCGTTTGGATGATAAAAGTCACTCACTTTATAGAAGAATTCAGCTGTATCGGAAAGTACCAGAAATCCGTGTGCAAAACCCTTCGGTATAAAGAGCTGCTTTCTGTTTTCGGCGGATAAAACCACTCCGAAAGATTTGCCGTATGTCGGCGAACCCTTTCTTAAATCAACCACCGCATCATAAACTTCGCCGGAAATAACTCTGACTAATTTATCCTGCGGGAAATTAATCTGGTAATGCATACCTCTAAGCACTCCCTTGGTCGAGGATGACTGGTTGTCCTGAACGAAAACGGAATCGATGCCGAGTTCCTTAAAATCATTTGCCTGATAGGACTCCATGAAATATCCTCTCGCATCGCCGAATGCCGTAGGTGTGATTACCTTAAGTCCTTCTATTTCGCATGTTTCCACGCTGAATTTACCCATTGCTCTGTTCTCCGTAAATTATTTTATAATCCGTTTGCAACCTCTACGAGGTACTGTCCGTAAGCGGTTTTCATAAGAGGCTCTGCAAGTGCGAGAAGCTGTTCTTTGGTGATAAAGCCTCTCTTAAATGCAATTTCCTCTATGCAGGAAATGTAAAGTCCCTGTCTTTTCTGGAATGCAGCCACGAAATCCGAAGCATCAAGAAGAGCATCATGGTTTCCTGTATCGAGCCATGCGAAGCCCCGTCCGAGCGTTTCGACATATAGTTTGCCTCTTCTTAAATATTCGTTGTTTACGCTTGTAATTTCTATCTCGCCGCGTGCCGAAGGCTTTACGTTCTTTGCAATTTCAACCACTTCGTTGTCGTAGAAGTATAGTCCCGGTACCGCATAATTGCTCTTGGGATTCTCGGGTTTTTCCTCAATTGAAATTGCCTTACCATTCTCATCAAATTCAACTACGCCGTATTCTCTCGGATCTCTTACGTAATATCCGAAAATCGTTGCACAGTCTTTTCTGGATGCAACTTCTCTTAAAACCTTTGAAAAACTCTGACCGTAAAAGATATTATCTCCTAAAATCAATGCAACGGAATCGTCCCCGATAAATTCCTCGCCTACAATAAATGCATCCGCAAGTCCTCTGGGCGTTTCCTGAATTGCATAATTCATGTTAAGTCCCAACTGCGAACCGTCACCGAATAAATCTTTAAAAACAGGCAGGTCTCTCGGTGTGGAGATAATAAGTATATCTCTGATGCCTGCGAGCATAAGTATCGAAAGCGGATAATAAATCATCGGCTTGTCATAAACCGGCATAATCTGCTTTGAAATGGCTTTTGTCAAAGGATAAAGTCTTGTACCCGAACCGCCTGCTAATATAATTCCTTTCATTCTTCCTCCGTACGCGAAATAACGTTTGTTTCCGCTTAAAATCTGTATTTTTTATATGAAAATTATATACATCCCATAGATAGTTATATTTTATCATATTTTTCTGTTTTTATCCATATTTTATACCACTCTAATTGCTTTGATAAAAATACTTTATTTTCCATTAATGAGGCAGATTATGGATAGTATCAAATCAATATGCTATAATAACAAGGTCATTTAAATTCTTATGGAGAAGACTGATGGAAGAACTTGCTATTAACGGCGGAAAGCCGGTAAGAGAAAATAAGATAAATTACGGCAGACAGTGTGTCGGCGAAGATGATGTAAAAGCTGTCAGCGAAGTACTGACAAGCGATTTCCTTACATGCGGTCCGAAAGTTAAAGAACTTGAAGAGAAACTTGCGGCTTACACGGGCGCAAAATACGCCGTATCCGTTTCAAACGGAACTGCTGCACTTCACTGTGCATGCATTGCCGCAGGACTTAAAGAAGGCGATGAAGTAATAGTCACTCCGCTCACATTTGCAGCAAGCGCAAACTGTATTCTTTATGTCGGAGCAACTCCCGTATTTGCGGATATTAATCCCGAGACATACAATATCGATCCCGAAAGCATCAGAGCAAAAATCACGGATAAAACCAAAGCGGTTGTGGCAGTTGATTTTACCGGTCAGTGTGTGGAAAACGAAAAGATCCGCGCCATCTGTGATGAATATAATCTCATCTTTATTGAGGATGCGGCACATGCAATCGGAAGCTCGTATAACGGCAAAAAAGTAGGTTCGCTCGCCGATATGACATGCTTTTCCTTCCACCCTGTAAAAACTATTACATGCGGTGAAGGCGGAGCAATTACCACAAACAGCGACGAATTTTACAAGAAACTGGTCCTTGCACATACTCACGGAATAACCCACGACGAAGAACTGATGGAAGATGCTCCTCACGAAGGTCCCTGGGTATATGAACAGATTTCTCTCGGATACAATTACAGACTGACAGATATTCAGGCAGCAATGCTTATAAGCCAGCTGTCAAAGCTCGAAAGCTTTAAGGCAAGAAGACAGGCAATCGTAAAGAAATACGACGAGGCTTTTAAGGATATTCCCGAAATAATTGTTCAGAAAGAAATTCCCGAGTCGGATACATGCAGACATCTTTATATCATTCGTCTCGATCTTGCAAAATTAAACTGCACGAGAAAAATGTTTTATGATGCGATGAGTGCGGAAAACATCCAGTGCCAGGTTCATTATGTACCGACATATTACTTCCCGTACTACAGACATTTAGGATACTCCGGCGGGCTTTGTCCGAATGCCGAAGAGATTTATAAAGGAATCATGAGCATTCCTCTTTATCCGGCATTAACCGACAGTGATACCGACGATGTAATTCATGCGGTAAAGAAAATCATAGAGTATTACAGAAAGTAAATTTAATTATTTCTCATAAAAAAAGCGATTGGAATTAATCCAATCGCTTTTTATTTTTTTATGATTAGTATCCGAGATAACTGATATCCAGATCGACATTGCCCTTGATACCGCTTACCTGTCCTTTGGATGTGTGCTGCCATAAATCATATTTGCCCGAATAATCGGTCTGGCCGCAGTAGTGAGCGAGCCAAATCTTATATGAATTCAACTGGCCTACATCAAGTTTGTTATAATACCAGGATTTGGAAGCATATATGCCGGGAGTATATCCTGCGGATTTAATGGTCTCGCAGAATGCACGGCACACTGCAGTTCTTGTATTTTTATCAAGTCCGTCAGCTCTTCCGTCATGTCTGGAATTGGAATATTCGCTATCGATAAATATCGGATAGGAAATTTTGTATCCCTGTGCAAGGTTTACGCAAAGAGATGCTTCTTCGACTGCTTCTCTTTCGTTAACCGCCTGTGAGAATATATACAATCCGACTTTAAGTCCGGCTGATGTGGCACCCTGAATATAGGATTTATACTTGGAGTCTAAAATCAGACCACCCTGAGTATATCCTCTGAAACCGCATCTGATGATAACGAATGAAATACCCGAATTCTTTACTGCGGTCCAGTCAATGGTTCCCTGATATGCAGAAACATCAATACCTCTTGTACCGCTGGCTTTAACAAGACTTCCGTCGGAAGCAAAATTGTATTTCGTACCGCCGATAATCTGTTCACCGGTTACTTTCTTTCCTTCTTCGGTGAAGTAGTAAACATTTCCTTCGATTGTCTGCCATCCGGTGTATTTATATTCTACTTCACCCTTAATATAGAATTCATTATATTTGTAATAATCTGCCCATTTTGCCTCAACATATTTTCCATCCTGGGTCTTGTAATAGAGCTGATATTCTTTTCCGTCTTTGTCGGTATATTTCAACGGATCGGTAGTATTCTTTGTGGGATCCGCCTTAACCGTTACAGAAATCTTCTTTGTTATAGGATTTCCGTCAGCACCTTTTTCAGCAGTAGTTATGCTTACATCTGCCGTTCCGACTTTAACTGCGGTAATAAGACCTGCTGCCGAAACTGTTACGCAGTCGTTGGATGCAGCATATTTTACGTTTGCGTCTGACTGATAACCTTCAACCTTTGCGTTAAGCTGAAGTGTTTCGCTGACAAACATTTCCTTCTTGTCGGTAATTTCCTTTCCGTCCTTGTCGGTTACGGTTAATTTAAGATTTGATGCTGCTTTTACGGTTATTTCCACTGAGTTTGAAGTAACGCTTCCGTCAGCAGTCTTTGCTGTAATGGTTGCTTTTCCTGCAGCCACACCGGTTACATTTCCGTTAGCATCAACCGTAGCAACATTATTATCACTGCTAATCCACGACAGTGTCTGATTGGTTGCATTTGAAGGATTGATGGTTTTACTGATTGCAATACTGCTTCCAACAAGTACTTCTGCAGGATTTGCCGAAAGAACAATTTCCGAAACAGCAACATTCTGCGCATCATCAATATTAATTGCTACGGATGCATTTGCGCTTCCGTCTTTTTCAGCCGCAATAACAGAAATCGTTCCTTTTTTATTCGCGGTAACTTCACAGGATTTGCCGTTTGGCGTAATAGAAGCTGCTCCTGCATCGTCAATAAGCGTCCATGTGATTTCCTTATTATCCGGATCAACTGTAGCACTAAGAGTTATTTTTTCTCCGGCTACCATGTCTCTCTGACCTGAGATGGTTATTGTAACCGCAGGGGCTTTTTCTTTTACGGTAACAGCATATGTTTGAGAGGTTCCGCTTCCGTCTTGTGCTGTAGCGGTAATGGTAACCGGTCCTGCAGCAACACCGGTAACATTTCCGGAATCGTCAACGGTTGCAATATTAGTATCGGAACTCGACCAATTTAATCCTTTATTGGTGGCCTCTTCAGGAGAAACCGTTGCACCTATTGTAATACTGCTTCCTACAAGCACTTCTGTCGGGCCTGAAAGAGTAATACCCGTAACATTAATATTCTCTACTCTTCTGAATCCGCCCCAGTTGAAAGCGGTTGCCAGAGTTTTGGGATCCTTAATATCGTTTTTGTTGACCTTTACAAATCCGTCCTGGCCGTTTATGGGAGTCGCCGTAGATTCAACCAGTTTAACAGTGTCCTGAAGAACGGTACCCTGGTCAACTTCATTTGCCTGTTTCTCTTCCTGTGCCAGGTTGACCTGACTCATATCAACGGCTTCTTCTATAACATTAATAACCTGATATACTACTGTATCCTGAACCTTAACTATAGTTGCGGTTTCGGGGAATTCATACGGATCTACGGAGATAACCTTAACCTCATAGTTGCCGGGATCAAGATTATCTATATAAATAATACCGTCCAGATCGGAATCTACCCAGCTGTATGTTTTTCCGTTCGGGCCTTTTGCAGAAACTTCAAAACGCACGCCGGTAATAAGCTTGCCGTTATTTTTATTCGTAAATTTTATCTTTAAGTCTTTTTCGACCGAAGAAAAGTTGACGGAAACCGGAGCCACTTCCTCCTCCTCTTCCTCTTCTTCCTCTATTTCCTCAGCAGTTACATCATCTTTGACTTCCTGTGTCGAAACGGCAATACTGTCAAGATATGCTTTTTCGCTTACTGCTTTTATTCCTTCGTTTCCGAGGCCTTCTATGTCTGAGAACAATGCTCCGATAGAAGCAAACTGATTGATTTCCTCTTTATGAAGCTTCTGGTTAAACATCTTGGTTCCCAGAACAGCCAAAAGAACAATGAGTGCAATCGCTATAACTACTCCGATTGCTTCAAAAATTCCAAAGCCGCCTTCGGAATCATCGTCTCTGTTTCTTTTTGCTTTTTTTCTCTTTTTGTTCTTTACGTTATTTTTATTGTTCTTTACAGACTTTGCTGTATTCGTTTTATTTGACTTTTCTCTGTTTTTTGAAAAATCCTTTTTCGGAACGTCTTCTTCGAAATCGTAGGATTCATCTTCCTCAAGTTTTTCGATAACTTCTGCTCCGCCGATTCCTGAAACAGCGGCTGCTGCTGCTTCTTCGTATTCAGGCTCTTCTACAGTATATGATTCCTCTTCCGTCTCAGCATACTCTGTGTCTTCCGCCATATCGGAATTATCTTCTGATGCTTCTTCGTATACTGCTTCGGAAGTTTCTTCACTGTATTCGTTTGAAGCTTCAAAGCTTGCCGTATCCTCAGTTGCGGGAGCTTCGTATACTTCTTCATTAACTGTCTCGGCTACTTCTTCTTCACTTAAAAAGCCCTCGATTTCCTCTACGGAATCGATCACTCTGGTCTTATCCAGATCAAGTCCCATATCTTCCACTGCATTCTTTTCGAGTGCTTTCTCTATTTCATCGGAAGAAAAAACCTGAGTTTCTTTCATGACCATGTTAAGATCATCTCCCAAAACAGGATTGGGAGATCCAAGTTCCTCATAACGAAATTCAAGATCCCCGATAGAATCAAGATCTATCATTTCTATTTCGGTATCGAATATATTTTTTTTCTTAGTACTCATAATTTACCTCATAAAATCCCATACAAAGTTGATAATACCATAATTTGTCATATTATTCAATATATGTGCCGCTTGTTTGCAATTATCCACAATATAATGTAAAATTGTGTGTAACCACGATAGTTGAGGCACAACGGATTGAAAACGGAGCAAAATATGCAGAATAATAGATCAAATCATAAAAGACCGTCCGGCAGCAAAAAGGGCGGAGCAAAAAAGAAAAGAAGAGTTCCAAATTATCCCCGTATTATAGGGTGGAGCATAGGGCTTATTCTTATTATATGCGTTATTCTTATCGTACTGCGTATAAGTATATGGGATAAGGGCGTTGAGTATGTAATGACCGCCGAGGACTATGAACGTATCAAGCTTGATACCCTCGACAACATTATTCTCTGGCCGTCGGACGAGATTAACAAAGAAACATATGACGGAACAACCGATGTTCTTATTTTCGGAAACGATTCCTTCCATGCCGGAATAGACAAGGGCGAAAGCATCATGGATATGTTTAAAAAGGGAGTCGAAAGCGACACCGTAAAACTCTATGACTGCTGTCTCCCCGGTTCTTATCTGACCAGTTTTAACGAAACGGAAAAATCTCCCGCAGAATGTCCCGAGGATTATTTTACTTTGTTCTGGCTTCTTTTAAGTTCTTATAACAAGGATTTTTCCAAGCAGAACGAAGCACTGACATACCTTGATTCATCCAAGTTTAATCTCGACAGATACAAAGAAGTTCTTACCATTCTTGACGGAGTAAACTACGAAAACATCGATGTAATTATACTCTGCTATGACGGACATGATTATTTGTACGGAAAGAAACCGATTAATTATAATGACGGCACTGAAGATGCTCAGACCGAAAACGTTGCCACGGAACTTGGTTCTCTCTATGTTTTGTGTAGTTTTATAAACAACATTAATCCTCATACACAGTTTGTATTTATTTCACCCTCATTCTGCTACGCAACCAATGAGAAAGGAAAGAAGGTTTCAAGCGCAAAATATGATACGGGCTACGGAACAATCGGCGAATATATTTACTGTGCAAGGTACACCATAAACAATTATTATCCGATGTCTTACATCGATATTTACAACGGTGTCCTTATAAACGAGGATAACGGAAAGCACTACCTTGAAGATGACGGTATAACTCCAAAAGAAAAGGCCCGCAAAATGATTGCGGACCGTCTCATATATCTTTTAAAAGAAAGACTTTAATTATTTTCTTTTTTATCAAACCAGATAAATGAAGAAAGCAGAATCCAGATAATCGTCGAACCGATGCTTGATACAAAGGAAGTTCCTTCCAGTGCGAAGAGCGTCTGAACGGCAGTCCAGGAAATACCGAGGCATAGTACAAGTACTACTGCCTCTATTTTTTTATGCTTGCCTTCTTCGGGCTTTAACTGCTGCTTTAATGCGGACATTCTGATAACCGCCATCACGAGAGCCTGACCCAAAATGATAAGCGCTGTTACAAAAAGGCCTTTCAGTCCAAAACTGAAATATGAATCAGCCAATTTCGGACAGTTCTCTTCAAACGCCGCATAGTAGTAGCCGTGATGTGTTACCAGGGTTTCCGACTTCATTTCGCTTCCCACAAGAAGCGGTGCGAACACTCCTCTTGCCACATCTCTTATATATCTCTTGGCAATT
>JAGCVT010000144.1 GCA_017962225.1 Lachnospiraceae bacterium | reverse complement strand
TATGCATCTGATCATCAATTCACCTATATCGGGAATATTGTTTTCTTCAGCGATTTCATCCCACAAATCACATATTACTCTTTCGGAGTCAAATATAACCCCGTCCATATCAAATATTACCGAATCTATCATCTTTCCTCCATTAACCGTTTGGGGACGGTTCCGTTTTGACTTTTTTGGCCATTTCAGAATCGTCCCCGATTTGCTCTTTTTATTAAATCGTGATTTAACTTTGTGCTTTTATCGTCCGAAGCAGACCTTCACAACCCTCTTTTATCTGTCTGTAGGCTGTAACGAAGTCTCCCGTGTACCAGGGGTCAGCAATCTGTTTCCCGGGTGTCGAAGAATAGTCCATACAGAGCGAAATCTTGTCATCTCTGCCGTCAAAGAACCTGTCACGCATGATTCTTACATGAATATCTTCCATAGCGATTATAAAATCAAATCTGTCATAATCGTCACGTCTTACCTGTCTTGCACGATGCCCCTTACAATCGATACCGTGCTTTCTTAACTCATCTCTTGCCGGCGGATATACGGGGTTTCCCAGTTCCTCTGTGGATGTAGCCGCAGATTCGACATAAATGCGGTCTTCGAGACCCTCTTTTCTTATCATATCCTTAAAAATATACTCAGCCATTGCCGATCGGCAGATATTGCCCCAGCAGACAAAAAGCACTTTGACGCCGGACGCGGTTTTTGTATCATTTTTACCAAACATAATTTTTTCCTTTTCATTTTCTGTTTTCATGCTGTCACTCGCAGTTTAAGCAGCAGAAATTGCAACGAGAATATTCTATCATACTCTTACACCCTATTGAAACCTCTTTTTACTTTCTTCCCGAATCTTAGGAAACAGAGCTTTCACTCTTCTCATTCAGGCGAGTAAAAATCATAAAAGAAAAAAGCCCAAACCGCAACGGTTCAGGCTTCTTAATTACTTTTTGGCTATAACACATATCCATGGATATGTCGCATTTCATCGACATCACAGTATATCCGGTAGCATCGATTGCATCTTTAATTTTATCTTCATCCGGTTTTTCTTCGGTCAGAAAAACTGCCGTTCCTTTTGTGTGTGAGACAGCTACTTTTCTGGCATCGTTTACCGTTTTTCTTATCACATCTGCGACATGCGCTTCACACATTCCGCACATCATACCGTCAATTTCAATATCAATTTTATACATTTTACTCACCCCGTCTGAAAATCAGTATCCTAATGTAATATATGTGGTTAGCTTCTACTAACCGTTATTGCAATGAAAAGAGTAAATCGAAATTCGATTTACTCTTCCATGTACGGCTATTTCCCTGGCAAGGGGAGAAAAATATATAATGGTAAAAATCGGCTAGCTTAGTTAAGTGAAGCTCCGAGTGCTCTGCAGTTTGCAAGATCTGCATCATTAGGTGTTTCGTTTGCCACAAGGCCATCATTAATCAGATTGATTCCGTTTTGTTTACATCTGTCTGCCCAGTCTCTCATCCACTGTCCGTCGCCCCATCCGTAAGATCCGAATAAAGCAACTTTTTTATGAGTGATTGCGCCCTCAACATCAGAAAACATCGGTTCAAATTCTGTATCTTCAAGTTCTTCTGCTCCCATAGCGGGACATCCGAATGCAATAGCATCAAATGCTGCAGCTTTACCTGAATCAAAATCTGAGGCAGTAAATATTTCAGTATCGGCTCCGGCCATTTTTGCACCTTCGGCAACTGAATTCGCCATTGCTTCGGTATTACCGGTACTGCTCCAGTAAACAACTGCTACTTTGCTCAATATGTTATCCTCCTGTATGAAATTGTAGTTTGGTTTGTTTGGTTAGTTTTGACAAACTATTCTTTCTGACTAAAACCGTCGCATTGCGGCGGTTAGTTATGACTAACATTATATATGGTTGTTAAAGTTTGTCAATACCTTTTTTGAAAATAAAAAATATCGTTCCCTCAGCCACTAGGGAACGATATTTTTATGGGGTTTATAGGAGTAATTCCTTGGTTATGAAAAAACTAGATGTAATAAACGTAATCTTCTTTTCTCGGAGCAGCTTCCTTTGCAGGCTCTGCTGCGTAGCCGAGAGCACAGTGTCCGATTCCTTCGTAATTGCCTTCGATGCCTAACTTCTTTAAGAGGTTTTTGCCGAAGTCTGACTCGAACTCTTCTTTTGCTCTGTGAATCCAGATACTTGCAACGCCAAGGCTTTCTGCTGCGTTCATAAGGTTACCCATAACGAGTGAACCGTCATATACATAAGTTCCGATATCTTTGTTTGCAAGAACGATGAGGATTACGGGTGCTCCGTAAAAAGGATCGAAGTCCTGATCCCAGCCGCCGATTTTAAGGTTTTCACGGGACAGTTCGTCTCTTGTTTCCTTGTCTGTTACAGCAATGATAATCGGGCTCTGCTTGCCCATGCCTGTTGCGGCGTATGTTCCGGCCTTGATGATTGAATCAAGGTCTTTTTTGCTGACCATGTCGGGTTTAAAGTTTCTGCAGCTTCTTCTTGATTCCAAAACCTTTAATGTGTCGTTCATGTTACCCTCCTTTATACTTTAACTTTTTATTCATTTACTCTTTTAAGGCAGATATTTTCCTGCTGCCAGATAAAGCTCATACCAGTCGTGATGCGAAAGATTTACATCTGCTGCCTTGCATGCATCTTTTATGTGCTCGGGGTTCATAGTGCCGATGATAGCCTGCATTTTAGCGGGATGGCGAAGAATCCATGCGATGGCAACCGCAGTCTTTGATGCGCCCTCACGCTCTGCAATCTTTTCAAGTGCTTTATTAAGTTCAGGAAAATCGGGATTGTCGATAAAAGTACCGCCGAACATTCCGATCTGCAGAGGTGACCAAGCCTGAATTGTGATGTCATGGAGTCTACAGTAATCAAGCGCATTTCCGTCGCGGTTTACAGAAAATTCAGTGGTTTTATTGTTCATATAGAGTGCCTGGTCAATCAGCTGTGACTGTTCGAGAGAAAGCTGAACCTGATTGAATACAAGCGGCTGTTTTACATACTTTTTTAAAAGTTCAATCTGCATTGGAACGAGATTACTAACACCGAAATGTCTGACTTTGCCTGCATGCTCCAATATATTAAAAGCATCGGCAACTTCTTCGGGATCGTATAAAACGTCCGGTCTGTGAAGAAGCAGCGCATCCAGATATTCGATGTTAAGTCTCTTTAAACTGTCTTCCACGCTTTTGAGGATATTTTCCTTGGTCCAGTCAAATTCGTTTCTGTCAAAGCAGAGACCGCATTTGCTTTGAATGAAAATATCTTCTCTCTTTATACCTGTTAAAGGAAATGCCTCGGCAAATCTTGTCTCAGCTTCTCCGTTTTCGCCGTAACATGTGGCGTGATCAAAAAAGTTAATACCGCAGTCGTATGCAGTACGGATAACTTTAGCCGCATCCTCTTTGCTTAAAGCGGGCATTCTCATGCAGCCCTGAACTATGGCAGACACGTTCTTGGGCCCGTTTGGTATATTTAAATTCTTCATGGATAATGTCCTCCTTATCTTTTAACCTATAATAATCGTAAAACATTATCCATGAGAATTCTTCCGAATATTTGACCAAAACTGCCCCTTTTTTGAGGTATATAAAATTATCTCGTAAAATTGGTCCAGACTCTGTCTTCCTGCTTTGGAAGTCCGATTTGTTCCCTGCCGAGTTCAATACTCTTCATTAGAAAGACCATATTTCTTGCAAGCACGCGCATTACCTGACGGCCTTCTTCATCCGCCTCTGCTTCTCCGGGAGCGGCTCCATAAACATTGTTCCAGTACTGACTACTGGCTACAGGCATATTCGAAATTGTAAAGAACTTGTTTAATTCGTCAAATGTAGCCGTAGTGCCGGATCTTCTGCAGGTGACAACACTTGCACCGACTTTGAATTGTTTATCAAAAGGAGAACTGTAAAAGAGTCTCTGAAGCGCAGACATAAGTGTACCGTTGGCCGAACCGTAATATACGGGAGAGCCGATTACAAGACCATCTGATTCTTCAAATTTAACCGCCAGTTCATTGACGATATCGTCGAAAACACATTTTCCGTTCTTGGCGCAGCTGTTGCAAGCAATACAGCCTCTTATGTCTTTTTTGCCGAGAATAATATTTTCATATTCGACATCATTCTCTTCAAATACTTTTTCCATTTCACGAAACGCGAGCGCAATATTTCCGTTTGCTCTCGGGCTTCCGTT
>JAGCVT010000143.1 GCA_017962225.1 Lachnospiraceae bacterium | reverse complement strand
TTTGTCGGTAAAAGTTTCTTCAAGCGAAAGCGGATAAATGTCTGCTCTCTGCTGATTTAGTTTCTCATATTCTTCAACTAGTTTTTTATAATCGTTTTCTTTCAATTTTTTACCTTTTTTGTATCTTTTCCAAAAAACCCCAAACGAGTTATGAAAGCATCTTTTTTATTGTTTTTTCATTATCCTTAGTCAATAAAACTGAAATTACATATTTCTTCCTTGATACTGAATCGTAATAACATAAACCTTCTTTTCAGATTCATCTATCTTAAAGATGGCAATGTAATTATCTATAAGTAGCTGTTTATAGCCCTTTCCAGCGTATCTTCCGACTTGTCTGTCCTGATGTGATTCAGGATATTCATCCAAAGTAAAAATGGCATCCCAAATTCTATCGGTCTGCCCTTTTGCATTTTCCGGAGATAACTTTTCCAGAGCTATATAAGCATAGATTTCTTCTATATCACGATATGCTTTCGGATATAACAAAACTTCATATTTTTTAGCCATAGTATTTCTTGTCTAGCTTCTTTCTGGCATCTTTAGCTGAAATAGGCTTTGCTCCTTGTTCGATTTCTCTCTCAGCTTCTTCAATAGCATTATCTATTCTATTAATCTGAGCAAATTGTTCATACATTTCAGTGCTCATGATAACAAGATCGCTATATCCGTTTTTCGTTATAAATATAGGCTCTTTATTTTTGTGAGCTAACTCCGATATCTCACTCGTTTTTCTTAAATCTCTTATAGGCATTATCATTGGCATAAAAATCACCTCCTCTGTATCATAAATGTATCACAATTACGACACGATGTAAAGAATCTATACTATTAAAAAAAGTATCACTATTTAGGAATATTGCGATATTCCTAAATAACTGATATTTTTCTTAACAATCATTTTAATATATTATATTTTAAATGTCTCTTTTTTTACATATTTTACGAGAAAAATGTCATAGAATAATGACACAAGAAAAAAGTGATCTTCCAAGGTGTTTTTATTTTAGTGCGTCCTCTTCTCGGATGCGACTTCATAGGCCGCATATGTACAATCAAACTCATATCCCAGTTTCTCTGCCAGGTGAACGGAACCTTCATTCTGAGCATCCCAGCTGGGATATAATCCTTCTTTAAGACATCTTAAAATCAGAGCCGAACAGACAATTAACGCAAAGTTCTTTTTTCGCTCCGATTCAACAGTATCAACCTCAATCTCAATTCCTTCTTTGTATCGCGTATATGATGAGGCTCCCGATACAATTTCTCCGTCTTTTATGATAACAACACCTCTTCCGTCTTTTAAGTACTTTTCTTTGCTTCCAAACGAGGAAACAAAATCATACGTAACAGGGTTTTTAAGGCACATATCATAAATCTCCGAATCGATTTCTTTTAATTCATACCCTTCAGGAAGCATTAAAAGATTTTTCTTCAAAGAATCAACATCAAACTGTGTATCCTTTTTGATAGCATATCTTATAACTTTCTTTGAATCAGGATATACATCTTCGATTATTTTTTCCCAGGCTTCATTTTGCGGAACAAGGATTACAAATCCCTCCGGTTTGTTTTTTACAAGTTCACGATTCGGTTCACCGGCTAAAAATCCAAAACACCCAACAAAAGCTAAAGCGGATTTAGGTGCCTCGAGGTCAGTCACGAAAATTTTGCCCATAACCTTCTGAAGACAGGAATAAATTAAGGTTTCTTCCCAACCGTCAAATAGTGCCTCTGTTTTCGATGTATCATCTATCTCATAAATCATTCCGTTACCTTACTTCTCTTTCTAAAAGAATTATCACTTTATAATAGTTTCATTCATGCTTCCGGTTCTGTATCCGGTTAAGTCCATTGTAATATAAGTAAATCCAAAAGTAGTCTCCGTTATCATCGAGATTTGAACCTTCCAGAACCGTTTCAGTTCCTTCGTCTTTTGCAATCTTTCTAATCTTCACAAACAATTCACGCTTACAAAGATAACATCTGTTTGGAGGATTTTGTGTAATCCACTGTTAATTCCTTTCACACTCTCTTATTAAGTCTTTGATTACTTCTCCGGCTATTATCAGACCTTCTGCAGAAGGAACAAAGGCCGTGCTACCGGGAGTGGCTTTGCCGTTAACGACAATATCTTCAGCTGGCTTTATCGGTTCCTCCTCCGAATAAACCACTTTTAATTTTTTAACGCCTCTTTTTTTAAGTTCATTCCTCATTACTCTCGCCAGAGGGTCCATTTTGGTTTTATAAATATCAGCTACGCGAAACTGAGTCGGATCAAGTTTATTGCCTGCGCCCATTGCGCTGATAATCGGAATGCTCTTTTCCCGGCACTGCATAACAAGCTCGATTTTTGCCGTAACGGTATCAATGGCATCAACTACATAATCGTATTTCTCAAACGGAAATTCCGATGCATTTTCCAGTAAAAAGAAACAATTATAGGTGTTAACCGCAGCCTCAGAATTGATATCAAGAATACGTTCTTTCATCACTTCGGTCTTAAACCGGCCAACAGTTTTTCTTGTTGCAATAATCTGGCGGTTAATATTAGAAAGACTGACTTTATCTTTATCTATCAAATCCAATGTACCGACACCGCTTCGCGCAAGTGCCTCACATACAAATCCTCCGACACCGCCTATCCCGAATACCGCCACTCTGCATTCAGCCAGACGTTTCATAGCGGATTTTCCAAGTAATAATTCAGTTCTTGAAAATTGGTTTAACCCATCCATTTCAAATCTCCAAATGTATTTATCGATTATATTTTATGATTGCTGCAAGAATAAATGCTATTCCTAAAACCAATCCGGCTGCCATGGGAATAAGAGCAAATAAAGACTGGAGTACAACCGATAATATTCCTGTAATGGCAAATCCCATACCGATAAAGAACATTCCTAATCCAAAAATATTGCAGTACGCTTTTTTGTTTTCTTCACTGACCTTATCGCAATGATAACTGATAATCAGATTCGTTTTTTGTCTGATTCCAATCATTATGCCCAGCACAATAAAAACCATGCCTAACAAAACGAACAAAGATCCAATAATAATGAACCAAGTTAAATCACTCATAAAATCCTCCTCTTACAATCTAGTAATATACATATTCATATTCGGTGGTTATATCATATGTTCCTGCATCTCTAAAAAAATCCATGCAGACATCATGCATCCAGATCGGATCCCCGTATTCATTGTACTTTGTGGTTGTTTCATATCCTCTGGAATTCCAGTAATGGGTTAAATTTCCGTAAGCGTCATATTCAAATGTAGTATTAACTGTTTCTTTGCCTTTTTCATTAACAGATACTTTTTTTGACATCTGACCTTTTTCGTCATAATAGGTTTTGATATGTCTTTCGATATTTCCGTCAGGATCATATGAGTACTCATCCGTTATTCCGTAATCTCCGTATCGATTCTCATAAACACCGGATAGTTTTCCCTCGTAATAATATTCTTCCCTAATCATACGTTCTTCGGAATCGTAAAAATACATGACATCATGCCCGTACATGGAATCGGTCATTTTGGTCTTATTACCGGCTGCATCATATTCATATACATATGTTCTGTATACATAGCCTGTTTCGCTGTGTACGGTTTCTTTAGTCAGCAGACCGTCATCATACTCGTAATCCTTAATATCCCAGATACTGCCGTCATCGTTATAATATATGCGATTATCCAATAAACCTTTTTTATAATTGTATTCGGCCTCAAGGTGAAGACTGTTTTCGGCCTCACCCTCATATTCTTTTATGAGGTTTCCGTCTTTGTCATATTCATTCTTCTTATAAGTTGTGCCATTGCCATGAAAAACAATTTCGCTCATCAGTTTTTGATTATCATCAAATATTTTTTCTGACGAGTATCTTAAACTGCCGTTTGCATTATACATTTCATATTTCAATTTATTACCGTATCT
>JAGCVT010000142.1 GCA_017962225.1 Lachnospiraceae bacterium | reverse complement strand
TGTTTTATTAATAAAGCGGATGAAAAATGTTTCCATCAGGCAACCTTTTGCCGTGAGCACTTAGTGAGCAAGATCACGAACAGACCGTTTCGAGGACTGTTTGAGCGAAGCGAGTTCCGCAGAAACGGTCGAGTTTGTGAGTGATAAAGCGAACTTAGTACTCAACGTGCTGTTGCGGATGGAAATCATTTTTCATCCGCGGGCCCTAAGAAAACAAAAGGCTGCCGCAGCAGCCTTAAGGTTTTATTTCTTTAATGTGATTACTACTTTACGATAAGGCTCTTCTCCTTCGGAATGAGTAGTTACATAGCTGTCATTCTGTAATGCCGAATGGATTACTCTTCTCTCATAAGGATTCATGGGCTCAAGAGTAACGCTTCTTCTGGTTCTCTTAACCTTGAATGCCATGTTCTTTGCAAGATTTTCGAGAGTTTTATTTCTTCTTTCTCTGTAGTTTTCAGTATCAACCTTAACTCTTAAGTATTCCTTGGTACCCTTGTTAACTACCAGTGATACAAGGTACTGAAGTGAATCGAGTGTCTGTCCTCTCTTGCCGATGAGAACGCCCATATCTTCGCCGGAAATCTCGATGTTTAAGCAGTTTTCTTCTGCATCGTATTTGGCTTTTACCTCGTTTTCGATTTCCATCTTTGCAAGAACGTCTTTTAAGAACTCTGTTGCTCTCTTTTCAACATCTGCTGCGTCGATGTTAATCTCTCTCTTCTTAGGCTCTTCTTTCTTAACTTCTGCCTTAACTTCAGCTTTCTCTTCTTTCTTTACTTCTTTTTTGTTATCTTTGAATTCTTTCTTTTCTTTCTTGAATTCTTTTTTGGCTTCTTTCTTTTCGCTCTCGTTATCCTGAGTAAATACAGCCTTAGCTTCTTCGATTTCTTCGCTCTTTGCTCTGGCTTTTATGATAGCGGGCTTAGATCCGATTCCTAAAAATCCTGTAGAGCCTTCATCTATTACTTCATATTCAAGTGAACTGCTTGTAACAACAAAATGTGTGCAGGCCTCGGTAATTGCATCCTGTACGGTCTTTGCACTAAATTCCATATATTCCATAATTCATACCCCTTCTGGTTATTTATTATTTTTCTCGTTATAATCTTTTACCATTCTCGCCTTAGAAGCAATGCTTCCGCCTGAAGATGCCTTACTCTTCTGTGCTGCAGCTTCGTCAACTTTCTTTCTTGCAGCCTTAAAAGGATTTTCAGGTTTTTGCGGTTCATTGTTGCTGCTCTTGTTTCTTGCATAAGGATTTACGTACTTTGTATTGCTTTTAGCCTTGTCGTTAATACCCTGTGCAATAACGCCTTTTTTCTTGAGCTTTTCTTCGTACTTTTTGGTATTCTTTTCGATTACCTGTTCAATATCCATCTTGTCAATGTACTTGTTGATTGCTACCTGCTGAATAGTTCTTACAACAGCACCGACAATCCAGTAGATACCCATACCTGCGGGAAGTGAGAAACAGAATACTGCAGACATAATCGGCATGAATGTGTTCATCATCTTCATGGATGACATCATGGGGTTTTCTTCCTGACCCTTCTTGGAATCATCATTCTGAGCAGTAGGAGCAAGCTTAACACTAATCCACTGAGTAAGCGCTGCTAAAAGAGGAATCATAACTGCTACTAAAATAGGAAGAACCCATGTAAACGAAAATACTAAAGATCCTGTTGCATGAGCGTCTGCCCAAGAACTTTTGATGGTATCGAGAGGTGAGTAACCAATATTGATACCAAGGAATAAATTGAATTTTTCCAAAGCAGCATTGGTGCTGTGAATAAGGGAGGATAAATCAGGAAACTGTGTTGCAAAATAACTCCAGTCCTTGGAACTTGCTCTGTTTAATACATCGATAAATGTATTTCTTGTTGTTTCAACATTTGCAAGTGCCTTATCTCCGTTAATAAGATTGCTTGTAATATTATCAATGGAAATAGATTCAATATTTAAAAATTCAGGTTTAAACTGTCTTTTATAAGCTGCAAATGATGAAAAGTTGCTGACAGCTTTACCGTTTTCAATATGGTTGTCCTGAATGAACTTTGCGATGCCCATAAACTTGTTGGCATCTCCTACAACTCCTGTAGCAGAGTCGATACCCATCATTTTGTTTACGAGATCCATAAACTCGTTCTTTACCATGGGAACATATGCGGGAATAGCATAAATAACACGGTAAAGTGCAAACAGAATAGGCATCTGGATCAAAAGCTGAACACAGCTTCCGGTAGGTGATACGCCGTATTTTGCATAAACCGCATTTGTTTCCTGCTGCATCTGCTGCATAAGTTCGGGATCTTTTGTTCCTTTGTACTTAGCCTGAATAGCCTGAATTTCAGGATTCATGATTGCAGACATCTTGGAAAACTTCTGCTGTTTAATTGTTAAGGGTAACATTAAAAGATAAATAATAACTGTAAAGATGATAATTGCAACGCCAAGATTGGCTGTACCGCCGTAAAGCGATGCAATCTTATCAAGAACAAAAACAATTCCGTTCATTAATTTACCGAGAACCCAGGCAACCTGGCCGATAATAAATGTGGAATTCTGAGTCAATATCAAATCGAACAATTCTGCCTCCTGTTACGGTACGGGATCGTAACCGCCTTTGGAGAAAGGATTACATCTTAAAATTCTCCAGGCAGCCAAAAAACCGCCTTTAATTGCTCCGTACTTTTCAATGGCTTCAAGGCCATACTGACTGCAGCACGGATAATAAGGGCAGCGTGTAGTTTTTAAAGGTGATAAATATTTTTGATATAACTTTATGATAAAAATAAGAATTTTCTTCATTAATTAAATATATTTATAACTAACCTTTAACGGTGTCCAGTGTACCGTTCAATTTCATTAAATGTAATAATGCGCTCTCAATACCTGCATAGTCGCAGGCGTCAGATCCTTTACGCGCGATGACTACAATGTCTAAACCACTATTAAACATTTTTTCGTGTAGTCTGTAGCTTTCTTTAATAAGTCTTTTTAATCTGTGTCTTATAACACTGTTGCCGACTTTTTTACTTACCGAAATTCCGAGTCTGTTTCTGTCCGAATTGTTTTTCAACGTATATATTACCAAATACTTGTTTGCATAAGATTTGCCGGACGTATATACATTCACAAAATCCCGATTATTCTTTAAAGAATCAGTAAAAATCATAATTTCAAATAATAGTGCGAAAAAAAGGCCACATTACTGCGGCCTCTGATATCTTAATTAAGCTGATAAAACTTTTCTTCCCTTAGCTCTTCTAGCCTGTAAAACTTTTCTTCCGCCGGGAGTACTCATTCTTGATCTGAAGCCATGAACTTTATTTCTCTGTCTCTTCTTAGGCTGAAATGTCATTTTCATAAAAGCTTACCTCCATTTCCTATACGTCGAAAACATCATAAATTATATAAGAATAAGGATATGCAGTCAAGAAAAAATTATTACATTATATATA
>JAGCVT010000141.1 GCA_017962225.1 Lachnospiraceae bacterium | reverse complement strand
TTAACTTAGCTTAGCAAAGGCTTTTATATAGATTTCGAAAGGCCTTCGCTGGAAGGTCTTGTTAAGGTCAGCTATTTTTGAGCCATAAATCAAACGAAATATTCGCTAAATTTTTTCTTGACTATTCATAGCTGGTCTCCTCTTAAGATTCACAGAGATGTGTCCCCACCTGATCAAAATGGTCAAAATAGAACCGTCCCCAATTGACTTATAAATGCTTCACAAAGCTGCGCCTGCGCTTGTAGATCCATGAGTCGACTACTTTCATGAGACCCATGACTTTTATGTTGTCTTCGAGTATCGGACACATGCGGGCGGTCTTCGCGCCTGCTGCCACGAAGCCGTCAAGCAGGCCGTTCATGAGAATCGTAACCGCGCCTTTATTGCGGTATTCGGGATGAATGCCGATTAAAAGACCGACGTATTCATCGTTTCTTTTAAGAGCTTTAAGAAGCCCTATCCAGCCGAATGGAAAGAGCTTGCCGTTGCTTTTTTTAAGAGCTTTCGAGATATCGGAAATGGCGACCGTAAAACCGACCATGTTTTCTTTTTCGTCGTACAAGGCGACTATCGTCCTCTTGTCGATGACGGGCTTGAAGCTTTTGACGTACGCCGCGCGCTGCTCCTCATCGAGCTCGGATGTTTCATACAAATCCACGTAGGCGGTGTTAATCATGTTCATGACGTCAACAGCTACGCGGTCGATGTCCCGCGAGGTTTTGACTTCGCGCAAATGAAGATTGAACTTCTTCAGACAGTGCTCGGACATGCGCGTGAGCTTAGCGTAATCTTCCTTTTTCTCGGGGCACTTGATCTGATACTCGACCCAGTCGACATCCTTTTCGTAGCCGAGGTTTGAGAGGTGCGTGAGATAATACGGATGATTGTAGTAGGTGACAAAAAGTCCGCGCTCGTCAAAACCGTCCACGAGCATGCCTTCGAGATCAAGGTCGGTGAAACCGAGAGGGCCTGCAATTTCGGTGCAGCCTTTCTCGCGCGCCCAGTCTTCTACCGCTCCTAAAAGAGCCGCAGAAACTTCAGCATCATCTATAAAATCAACCTGCCAGAAACGCATCAGGTTTTTATTCCATTTTTCATTTGCTCTCTGATTGATAATTGCGCCGATTCGTCCGACGGTTTTGCCGTCACGTTTGGCCAGCCAGAATCTGGCTTCGCAGAAATTAAATGCCTTGTTTTTCTCAGGCGTGATAGATGCCAGCGCATCAGAAAACATGGCAGGCATGTAATTCGGATCATCGCGATAAAGTTCGGTTACGAAAGAAACAAATTCTTTGCGCTGTTTCGCTGTTTTGACTTCCTGTAATTCGACCATTTATTTACCCCTTCAACACTAAAAAATTCCACCCAAAAATTATTATATATGAAACTCGGCGTAAATCAAAGGAAAATGCGACATTTAGGCGATTTTTTTGCTATAATGAAGTCGGTTCGCATGACGAGGCATAAGGCCTCACTTTTTTTCCGATTTGGGGTCGAACCGCCCCTTATCGATTTGATATAGCAAAAGGCAGGATTGAGGTCCTGCCTTTTGTGTGGTTTTGAGTTTTTTCAATTCTGCTTTAAAATCTTTAAAATTTTTCAAAGGTCCTATAAACATCATAAAAGAAACTTACGAGATTACATCACCCTTAAGATATTTCAACAGGTTTTCTCTTTCATAAGACAAGTATTTAATTCCTGAGTTTTCAAAGTCTTTAATGAACTGCTCTTTTCTTTCTTTAGTAAAGCTTTTAAGTTTTCCGTTCTTCATTAAATAGTAATATTTGTACTCTAAGAATATCGTTTTGATTTCTTCAAAAATAATGTAGTTTATATTGTCAGAGCCTTTCATCATTACCTGTAATAATTCATATTGGTCAGAGCCGTCCAGAATATTAAAGATTATATTAAATTTAATTGTATCTTTTATCTTTTCGTCCTCTATCCTAAGATTAACATTTGATAACAATGGTGTAACATCATATTTTCTTGAATAAAATCCAGTAGGAAACATTATAAGCATCTGGAGTACAAGTTCTTTTTTGTAATCATCTAATTTTATTCCACCCGTAGTTCTATCATTCAGTGACGCCGGCA
Organism: Lachnospiraceae bacterium; assembly: GCA_017962225.1. Lineage (GTDB taxonomy): Bacteria > Bacillota > Clostridia > Lachnospirales > Lachnospiraceae > UBA3766. The sequence continues at coordinate 19,439 of JAGCVT010000141.1, read as the reverse complement.
ATATCATCTGAGCAAGATTAATAATCTCAAATAAAAATTCTTGATAACTTTCCGTATATCCAGGATCAGCCCTCTTTATTGAATCATACTTCTCTTGTGATATTTCGGCTTTATTAATTTTCCACCCACATCGGAAACAATCCTTAACCGAAATTATTCTCTGAAATTGATTATATGAATCACAATATGCTTTTATTCCTTTGTCATTGAAATGTTTAAATATATGTTCAAAAACATTCCTCATATATCTGAAATATAAATCCAAACATCTATATGTTTCTTCATTTCTGTCAGATAATTTAAGACTCGATCTGGTTCCGTCTCCCGAATCTACCGGCAGTTTTAACGTTCTATCAATTAAGCAAATTGATTCATTAAGCATATCAGGCGTCAGACGTGATTTATTATCCTCTTTTAATACAGAAGAGTTATCATTCTGAAGTTCACTATATACTAAATCGCATAAAGTAAATAAATAGAATAATGCTACATGGTCTATTTTATCGATTGTTGATAAGCTATTTCTAATTGAGAAGAAACAATAATTAATGCTACTTTCACTAACATCATCCTTGTCGTATATTTTTTCATTTAGCATTCTCTCTGACCATGGCTTACTCAAATTGCTTTCTGAAATAAGTAATTCTCTATAGTAATATCTCATGTATTGTCGATTAAAAAGTCTATCCTCACTGCTTAAGAAAAGCGTTTTAAGATAATTATCGTTATCATCGAGATGTCTTGTAATCATCCAATAGGAAAGACTGTTTGCCCTTTTATAAAAAGCAAGAAACTCTTTATCCTTCTCTTCAGCATCCTTCTTGTCTGATCCTCGATTTTCTATTTTGCTCAAATCTTTCGTTTGGAGTTCTCGGTTACCTTTATCTTTGCTTCGACTTAATAAATAGAGCAATGAGCAATATAATTGTTTAGATAAGTTTACCTGACTATTTTCATCAAACCAAGTTCTAAATTTATCGTAGTCTCCGTTTTTCTCCATATTAAATCTGACAATACAAGATATGTCTTTATCGAAAAAGTTATACAGAATATTATATTTTTCTTCTACCTCATCTCTTTTTTTGGATTTTTTGTTTTCTTTTAACTGCTCATAATAATATTCTGCAGCCAAGTAAATTTGTAAATCGGGTTTGTCTTTAATAATCTGAAAATATTTAGCAAATTTCAGACTAATACCTGCTTCTTCATCATTAACCAAGTCTTCAAATGATCTATCTGTATATAAATACTTATATGCAACTACGCGCATTTTTTTTATATTATCTTTAGATATTTCTTTAGTTAAAAACTGAGTATTTTTCACAAGGTATATATTATATATGTTTTTGCCTAAATAATTCGAATTATCAACAACATAACGTAAGAAACTTAAGCTCATATTAACTATGCCACTACTTAAGCATTTTTTAACTATATCATTGATTGTGCTTTCAGACATTTTTTTAGAGAATATTTCTCCATAGCATTGGAATATTTCGATATTTCTTCGAGAAGCAGAAAAAGTACTTTCTGCCCCTGAAGACAATTTGTCAAAATCCGCTTCAATTTTTATAGGGCTAACCGTGAATGTATTTACGATTTTTTCATATTCCAATTCTTCAATTGAATATTTCTTATTCGGTCGATTCTTAAACGAGCTAATACCTACTACTATTCTATGATTATTCTCGTTATAAACCCTATTTAAAAACGATAATACCTGATTTTCTATTCCATCAGCAATTTCCTTAGTCCAGTTGGCTTTTCCATCCAATCCATCTACAAATAATATAATTTGATCGTTACGAGCTATTTGTAATGCTTCGTCATAATATTTTTCAAATTCATCAAACTTGTTGCTTATTACCTGAATAATATCATCATCTTTTTTGAAATCGTCGTCATCAATACTAAAATTGTAATAAAAAGGCAGAATGCCCTTCTTTTCTTTATCAGCAAGATATAATAATTTTAAATATGTATAGCTTAATAACGAACTTTTCCCTACACCTGTCGTTCCGGTAATCTCCATGATACCTTCGTCTGTATTTTGAATGAAAAAATCCGAAAGAGATAACCTATTAAAGGACACTCCTTCGAATAGTCCCTTAAAAAATTTTTCAATATGCTTTAATCTGCCATTCTCAAAGCAATTTGTTATTGAATTAATCATATTAGAATAATCCGTTTTTAATATTTCAGCTTTTCTATCACCTTCAATCATTTCAAAAGCCATATTTTTTAAGTATACTTTTGAAGAGTTATATGATTTCTCACATTTCTCTTGTTCAATTTTAAATCTCCAATTATTGCTGTAACAACTAATCGTTTCTACATTAGGTTTTCCTTCTCCTAAATCAATAATATAATATGTACATTCATCCATTCCTAAACTTCCGGCCATGTATGAATAAGTATTTCCTAATTGTAATTCTTCCGAAGCATGTTTATCCCCACATAGAAACAACGATGCACAATTGCGCATTTTATCAACAAATGTTTCTTTCAGCCCCATCTCACCATCTGTATTATTTTCATATCTCAGACGCGCACTTTCGCAAAAATCAGATATTGGTTTGTGGCAAACCACTACAGTCTTTTTCTTATCATATTTGTTTTCAATCAGCAAATCATCAAGGGATTGACAATCAATGCAGCATCCTTTATTACCTTTCTTTTGATAATATCTTAAATTTGAATTTATCACTATAAATTTATAGCCGTCACAATCAACTTCTCTTGTTTCATAATCAGGAATCTTCTTTGAAGTGACTTTTTTACTAAAATCATTAAATAATTTATACTCTTCTTCTTCATAAGTTAATTTTTTGTCATTGCATTCCTCTGCTTGTTTATAACGAGCTACATCATGATTTCCTGGACATAAAATAATATCTTCACTTTTAACTTTTAAGTTTTCTTTAAGAATATCAAATATTTTTTCAGCGTTTTTAAAGTATGTTTTGCGATTATCATTAACAATCTTTTTAAATTTATTTGTCAACTTTTCGGTTTTAGCAAAATTAGTAAAGGTATCATCATCATTTATCATGTAATTGGTTAATTCTTCATCATTATCAATTATTTCGCCATATGTGACTTTTTTACCTGAAGGTATTTCATATGAAACATCGGTAATTTTCTTCAACCCAGAATCTATTTGTTTTTTAATATCCTTATTCATTTTTACCCTATAGGAATCAACTCTTTTGATATTACTCTCGTCAGTAATAATAGCTTTTCTTGCTTCAATTACCGCTTCTCGCGCATCAATAACATCTCCCGAAAATACTATGTTTGTTATTTCTTTCTTATTCTCATTCAAAAAAATAACTAAATTCTCAATCTTTTTCCTTTTGATTTCATCATCTTTTCCAACATGAAAATCTGAAACGTGTAATATGCTCATTTTCTACTCCTTAACCCTTGCTTTTTTTACATGTAAAGAATTGCTCCAAACAAAATAAAAGACCGACTTTCATTTCTGAAAGCGATCTTCTACAAGCCCCCTAAATTAACTAGTATTCATCCCCATTTTGAAGAACCCTTTATGTGATACTTCGTAAAGCAAATAATTCTTCCAACGTAACCTTTAAAAAGTATAACATAGGTGTTCTGAAAAAATAAATAGTTTCGTGTCTATTTTTATGCATTTTTTAATCATTTTTTTGTCATTTCAACTTATAAAAAATATATAAAAATCACATTTTTTCTTTTTAATCTTTCAATCATATATGTTAAAATATTTATACCATATATGTGAAGCGAGAGCTTCCTAACAAGTGCCCTGAAATCTTCCCCAGATTTCAGGACATTAAAACTGTAGAAGAAAGGCAGGATTCCCCATCCTGCCTTTCTTCTATTTATTTACAATGCCTAATCAATGTGTTAAACTCACATTACAATTTATCTGAGGAATTACCTTTGGGCTTTCGCCCGTTTTTCCCTTAAATGAATTAGAATATGTGTTTTTTCGCCCGTATAGTTTTACACTGAAATCTATTTTTCTGTGCTTTTCAATATTTTCAAATCGAATTGAAGAACTTGCGAAATTGTATAACGATATCCTCAAAAAACTCGAGGATGAACTGCGTTGCGGACGGTTGCAGGATAGTTCGTACAGTGTTATCATAACAGTAACACATAGTGTATTTTACAAACTTACCATGAACCATCCGAATGTGCAGGAGAAAGTGGGTGATATTATGGGTGGAAAAGATCTTGAACTTCCTGAAGTAATGTTTTACAGGAGAGGACTCGAAGAAGGTGAAGCCGAAAGAAAAGCATTGGCTGAGCAAGTAGAGCAACTTCAGAAAGAAATTGAAGAATTAAAGAAAAAACAATTAGTTAATGATTAAATAGTAAGACTAAGATTAAAAGAGCCGGGCATCGTCAGATGCCCGGCTTTGTTTTTTCTACTTGATTCAGAGATCTGTCCCCACCTGCTCAAAAAGAGCAAAATAGAACCGTCCCCAACTGCTCACTTTACTGTCTCGCCGGTCCATTCATTGATACCGCCAAATTCATACACATGTGTATAGCCCATATCAAACAGTTTTTGCGCTGCCAGCTTGCTTCGTCTGCCGCTTCGGCAGTACACGAGAATAACCTGATCCAAATCCGGCAGATCCGTAGGTTTTTCATCGGAAATGCTTGTAAGAGGAATACAGATTGCTCCCGGTATATGGCCTGCATCATATTCAAACTGTTCGCGTACATCTACGATTATATGGCCGTCATCAGCTTCCATCATGGTCTTGGCCTCTTCCTGCGATATCTGTGTGTAACTGTTTTCCATTCCATCGCCATCCAAAATCTGTTTCTTAAAAAGACTGCAGCCTGACAGAAAAAAAGCCATAATGCTTACTCCTATAATTGTGATATATAACTTACGCATAACTTTACTCCTTAGAGATGTGTCCCCACCTAGTAAAAAAAGCCAAAATAGAACCGTCCCCAATTGGTTTATTTCACCAACTTCCTAATGGTCTTTTCATCCGCATCAGGGTAATACTTCTTAAGCTGCTTGATGATTCGCTCTCGTGATTCTTCAGGCGATTCCTTATAAGCAGAAGTAACGTGTTTGTATCCGTACAGTTGCTCGGGTTTAGCATAAATAGCGACATCCCAGCCATATTCTTCACCATGTTTATTAACCTTCTTCTGGAAGTCACGCATGCATAAATACGTCTGCATCTGAAGGTCGGTAATTGTTCCTTCGAAGTTCTTCAGGCCGTCTTTGCCAAATCCTGCAGCAGACTTTACTTCGTAAGAGAAAAGCCTTGTATCATCTTCGAACAAGTCCATGATTTTCTTTTGTCTCTGATTAACTTTCCCATCGTCCCAAAGAGAATCAAAATCATATCCGTCACGACGAAGATTTGCAAAATATGGAAACCATTTTTTAGATATAAAACCGGTTTTCTTGCCAAAGAATTTTCCGTACGCAATCTTTCCTTCGCGAGCGATAACAGCTCTCCACTCCCATGGATCAAGTGCAGCATTTGGGCCCCACCAGTACGCAGGATCTGTATGCTCCTCCACTGAAAAGCCTTCTATTCCACAGGAAAAAAGAGGCAGGAATCCAACCTCTTCAATATAGTCCTTTAATTCCTTAACATCATGAAAGCATCCTTCATCATTCCAGTCGATGCCAAACAATGTCCATTTTCCGTTGATTTCTTCCATATGTATCTAATACTCCGCGTATATTTCTTACTAAACAATCATAAAATAATTCCTGGAACTGTCCACCTGCTATAATGATATGATATTCATTACCAACGCCGTCATTATGTCTTTCTCATCAGGCCGTGATTCAGCTATCATTAATGTGAGTGCAACAAGTGCTCCATCGCTGATTACTTTTTTGCCATTCTTAAATAACACATTATTTTTATTTAAAAACTCAAGGAATAATGATGCAGCTATACGTTTGCAGCCATCCGCATACGGATGATCCTTTATCATAAAATATAATAAATTAGCAGCCTTTTCTTCCAAAGAAGGATACACATCTCCACCAAACACACTTTGATATACCGCTGCAATAATTCCCTCAACTTTTCCAACTTCTTTTTCAACTCCAAAGACATCAGATCTGAAGGAATCCTCCATTTTATCCACCATTTTTCGGCACTCTTCGTACGTGATACGATAAATTGGTGCATTCCCTTCCGGCTTTTCCAAAGACTGATGATCATACTTATCTAAAAGAGTCAGTGCCCTTGTATACTGATTAACTGCCTGAAGTACTTCAGATCCATCAATTTCGAGTACACTTGAAAGCATCTTTGATTGAATCTCTACTGTTTTTTGCAAAGCCTCAAGGCGCTTATTATTGACTGCATAGCCTTTAAGGATATAGTCCTTTAAGACCGAATTAGCCCATCGTCTGAACTCTACTCCACGCTGAGATTTAACTCGATAACCGACTGAAATAATAACATCAAGAGAATAATACTGGACTGGTCTATCAGAATTTGCAATGTGCATTTTTTGCACATTGCTTTTTTTGTCCAGCTCTTTTTCTTCAAACACTTTATTCACATGTTTAGTAATTCCCGTTCTATCAACGCCAAACAACTCCGTCATCTGCGCTTGTGTCAGCCAAACAGTATCATGATCAATAGGTACGCTTAATGTAATTTCCTTGTCTTCTGTTTCAAATAAAACAATCTCATTCTCCTTACTCATCCTTCTCCCCTCTATCTTCCAACTCCATAATATACACCATCATCCTGACCAAATACTCCGGAGGTGCGCTGATTCCCTGCTCCCACTGCTGAAGCGTCCTCACGGGAATCCCAAATTTTGCAGCAAATTTGCTCTGCGACAATCCTGTTTCCTTTCGCAATTCTTTAATTCTTCCTGAAATATCCATAGAAGCCTCCTATACTTTATTAAAGTATATATCATTTACAGTACGTTGTCAACGTACATCTGTAAAGATCATAAAAGAAACATTCCCAAAGTAAAAAGTGCCGGGCGCGTAACGCCGGCACTAAATATGTCCTAAGGTCTGTCCCCACTGGTTCATTCTTCAGTTTCTTCCGTCTCCGAAATCTTGTTGTAATGCAAGTCTTCAAACTTTTTATCCAGTTCTTCCATGAGCGCATAGTCTTCATCGGAATACTCTTTGTATTCCCAGATAGAGTATTTCTCCCACTTCTCGCCGCCTATCGAAGAATTATCAAACTCAATGCCATAATCCCACGCACTGTAATCGGTGATAAACAAATCGCTGTCCGGTCTGTCTTCCAGTCCGCATACGTTGTTATCAATGATAAAATCAGCAAAATCCTTCACGTCCTCATCAGTCACGGAATAAGTAGTAACAATCATGGGTGATTCAAAATCTTCACGGGCTCTGCGCTCGATGATCCATTCGCCGTTATCGTTTTTGCGCAAAGTCTCGTGGATACTTTTGCCATTCATATCGCCGTATCCCGGAGAGTAGTCAAATTCCTTGAACTCGCCCACTGCAACTGGCACAGTAACGACGGTCGGCTGGGTCGGATTGTTATTCTGAATCTGTCTTGGCCAAAACAGAAAAGCCAGCAAAATAGCAATCAATATAAAAGACACAAATAAAAGCAATAAAACTCCCACAACTACGAGTACTAAAATAATAATCTTGGACGCTTTCAACTTCTTTACTCCCTCTTACATTAATTTCAAATTAATATCCAAAGATAATTATACTACTTTTCAATCATCATCACCATCGCCGAAACCGAAATCATCATCGTCATCATCAATTAAATCATCTTCGTCGTCATCCAGCGTATCAGATCCGGGATAAAATCTGTCATCACCGACGAGATCCAAAGCTTCCCTGCGGCTGCGAGCCATAAACTGAGCATCAATAAAATAATCGTCTTCAAGCATTTCATCACGTTTCTTATCGAACCAATCCATATAAACCTCCTCATAATTCTTTATTCATTTCTCATAAAAGAGATGTGTCCCCACCTTCAGGTGTAATATTCTTCGCCGGTCTCCAAGCAGAGGGCGGCGAGACGGCCGTCAGGCAAATAGGCACCGCAGTCTATTGCGATGTGGTTTAGGTGCCTGAAGATAAAGCCGGGTTTGGGGTTGCCCTTAATGAACTGCGTCGGTGTGTGGCCTGTGATAACTTTTATATCATCGAAATACTGACGCGAGTAGTCGGCTTCTTTCCAGATCAAATCGTGCAAAGAATAATCTTCCATGTCGCGCGCAGGGTCAAAATCGCCAAGACCCGCATGCACCAAAATATACTTCTGTCCATTGATGGTTAACTCTTCAAATATCGACATATCCTTGATAAACTCAATGACTTCTGTCTGCATCTCTGCGCTTAATGCCCTGAATTCATCTATTGTAGACTTAGCACCGTTATATTGCCATGTGACCAGATTGTCGAGTGTCTTATAATCTAGCTCTTCTAAAGAGCGGTCCGTAACTTCCTTCATGAGAAATGAAAGACACTCTTCTGCCATATACTCGTGGTTACCCACAAGGCAAATGGCATTTGGCATTTCCATGAGTTTCAGCAAAACCTTAATAGGTTGAGGTCCTCTGTCAAGGTTATCTCCGAGCACATATAACATATCTGTGTCCTGAAGGTTTATCTTGTTCAATATTGCAATGAACTTTTCATACTGTCCGTGAATGTCTGAAATTACGTATGTTGCCATAAAATCGCCTCTTTAAGTGTTTAATTGTCTTTGATGACCTCTTTTACGATCCGGGAATCTATCGAAACTATGTCATTCCCACAATTCTTTTTGATCATCTTTATCAGGTACCCGAGGTTTGCGGAATCTTCGGATACTGCAACAATATGGACGTGATTACCACTGGTAGTTTTGAAAATCTCACGGATGTAAGCCATACGATTGGTCAGAACACGGATTACATTCTCCATCTTTCCCGGAGCAGTTTCGATGTCAATTAACATCGTAACCTCATCCTTTAGATAAATGCATGCGTGATATCCTCGGATCACTCCTTCGCGTTCGAGCTTCTGTACACGTTTCTTGGCTGCCACTCTCGACATCCGGATAGCATCACCCAGTTCCTTATAACTTATCCGGGCATTTTCCCTAATCATTTCGCATATCAGTTCGTCTGTCCTGTCCACAAACCTCTCCTCCTTCGGCGCCATTCGGTTCAATTGCATTATAAAAAAGACCTCATAAAAGAATCAATAGCCATGGTTTCGTTTCGTAACTTCAGGTTTCGAATGGAAACTAATTACTACATCATCTTTCCAAATATATATCGTCAAAAAACTATTAAATCACCAATCCTCCCAGAAATCATAGGCTTCATCATAATCATCAAAATCCTCGTCCCAGGCATCTTCAGCATAATCATCCGGATCATCATAGTCATCGGGATCATAATTCAAAGTGTTATACTCCTTTTTTGACGAGCTGCTTGAAGTTGTCTTTGAATAAGAACTCGATGATGAACTGCCTGAAGTAGTCTTCGAAAATGAGTTGGTAGTTTTGGAGTTTGAAGTGTTTGAAGAAGGTTTAACTGGATCAGGCTTAACACCGCTGCTGGTACAATTTTTATTCTTTTCTTCGACCTTCTGCTGCGCCTTCTGATAGCAGGAATAACAGTAGTCTGCATTTGCTATTTTTTTGTTCTGATGACAAATGGTACATAAAGAACTGTCATAATGGCTATCACCATCAAGAGCATTAATCCCAATCCACGCCAAAACAATAATAGAAATCCATATCACGAAGAATAAAATTGTCCCTTTTGTCTTTTTACTCATATCGTAACCTTTCTAAATACACTGCCACCCAGTCTCCATTAAGAAAAATATATCATAAAAGAAACAAACCGCTGTCCCGTTTACCGACCTCAGAAATAGCTCATAACTTAATCCAAATCTTTAAAATATTCAGGCGGCAGAATATTGCCAACCATAATCTCCTCGCCATCAGGGTCAATATCACATCCTGCCCTTTTTACGTCATCCTCTCCGAGACCATCGAGGATTATTTCTTCACCCATCAATTGCTTGTTTCGGATTTGTTCATTCAAATAATTAATCTCCGCGTCACAAAGGAGACATGTCCCTCTGCAAGGTCCGGTAGCATGACAATCCGTTGTTTCAAATGGAATACCGTTGGCTGCTGCGATTTTTCGACGTATATCGCGAAGAGTATCACATGTTTTCCTGCCGGGATGATTAAATTCATTATACTTCATACTTATTCCTCCTTATTTGAATTCTGCAATTCTTCATATCTATCCACTACAATCTTTAAGACATCTTTAGGCATCGTCAACGCCAATCCAAAAGGATTGATAACAATCCCTTCCACACCATCTTCCAGTCCAGCCTTTAACACTTTGCAAATAGGTAAATTAATAGTTACATTAGTCGTGGGCTTAGCGTTCATTTCATCCTCATTCGTATAGAGAGGAATCCACTCGTTTCCGTTACCATTGGATACAGTATCTATACGAAGCCTCATTTCCTGGTCTATGGTAAATGTGTCACCCCTATCCAAATCTTCAAGTTTAAATGAGCCAAATACATTATTTACATCAACCATAGGAGTACGTACTTCTCCGTCATCCATCATTCTCTTAAGCAATACATCAAACATTCCGAACAAATTATCTTTGCTTCTTTCTTTTGCAAATTTCTCTGCTGCCATTTTGATATACTTGTTATCTTCATATCTGTTATCTTCCATCGTTTTATCCTCCTTTGCTAATGATATTGTAACTAATCTGAAAGGATTATTAGTCTCTTCAAAAGCGACCTCATAAAAGAAAAAAGCCGGGGTTAACCGACTTTCATAGATTGTGTTCAATGCAGTATTCTTTAATTCTCTGATCCTAACTAATGTATTTATCGACAATAATCTTAAAAACAATAATCCTATAATAAAATCATAGTATTTTCCCTTTTTTTACTAAAAAATGAATTATAAAACCGAGTTAATGAACGATTGCTTTTTTCTGGATGATCATCTACGTTTGGATTCATCGCCATCCATTCTCTTAATATTTCAGCTATTTTTAATAACCTTTCTGTAATCTGTTTTTCTTATCTCTTTCTTATATAATCCTAACAGATTTAAAAAGAAGCGATGTACTATGAAATGCCCTTAGTCTTATTATGAACCATTTGGGGACGGTTCTATTTTGGCTTTTTTGACCAGATGGGGACGGATCTCTAGCCAAGAATACCCTTGGGATGGTTCTTCCGGCTCTATTCGAGCCTGAAGAACCATCCATCAAACTCTTATAAGTGCACAAAACACAGGTTTTATTTACCTTTGCTTTGAATTATACTCTGTGATTATTCACACCCCTAAATGCCCCTATTCACATTGTTTTCTCCCTTTGAAATTATTATTACTAAACAGTCGATTTTAATAAAGTTTCTACTTTTTATGAAAATAATGTTTGACTTTTGAATTTATTTTTAGTATATTATCGGTGTAAGTAAATTATTATCGGATTTATGTGGAGGATAATAAATGATATCAAAATTCGTCCAACTAGAATTCGCTGATCCACGAATTCGTGCAATCGATTATATTCAAGATATTCGAGACGCGGCAAAAAATGCCAGTCTTAATTTATATTCTCGATACGATGTTCAACTACAATACCCCTTTTGTACAGAAGATAACAGAGTAATTATAGAAATTCGCATACCCGACAACAAAATCAGTAGTTTTGGTAATATAGGAAACCACTTGAGAGGTCTATCAACGTTTCTTTTAACTAAATATCCAAATACTTATAACAATTATACCGTTGGTAAAAGGTTACTAATATATGTCGAATTGGATTCAATTAATGAGCAGAACAATTCTAAAAACACTGCAATATTGACAATGGTTGATCGTTTTGAAATTATCGCTTCTCTATCCAAAATAATGGAACGCTCAGACGTCGATGCTCTAGAAACAATCCGTAGTATCAAAGAATTAATTGATAATTTTAACAATATGTAAAAGAAAGGAATAATTTATGAAGAATAACAAAAAAGATGATGACATGGATGTATTACAATTTGCACGAAAAATCAGCATGCTTCCTATCAATACTGCTATTTCCAATAAATATGACTTGTTACACGGACAACAAGAGCGCCGCTGGTGGTCTTGTCAGAGAGAGCATCTTACAATCTGGGCACTTCACTACCCCACCAATGGTACGCCAGGTTTTACTCATAAACCCTCAAATAGTGCGAAAAGTCTTTATAATCACTTTGGCAGGCCAGAAACTTTATTATGGCTTTCAGAATCTTTAGGCGAAAAACCGGAGTTATTGAATTTGATTATCTCTGAAATGGAAAAAAATAATACACATACTGCAGCATTCGTTCGTAAGTATATTCCTTTCTCCCGTATTCAGCAGTTAATTGAGCAAAACGCATAACATGACATACTCAAGATTTAAAAGAATATTCTGTTATGAAAGTAATTTTGCCTTCCTCGTCTATAGAATATTTATCTGGCGGAAAAGAAATATGGGGATATTTTGTTAGTCCAAAAGAATTCACTGGATTTATTATTTGCTGTTTAATGCAAACTTCTATAAATTTTGGAACAAAGTAATAGCAAACATAATCTTGAACACTTTCAACATCATATAGATTGTACATACACAAAATTACGAAATCGAAGCCCTGCATTCCTTGAATAGTTTTAAGCATATCCCACGTTATCGGAATTCCATTCAGCGATTGCTTTCTTAATCCTTTAGAATCTTTTATATAATAATTTCTCTCTTTAGTATATGGAATTTCAATTAAGCATGCCAAGGTGTATTGCTTGTTTTTTGCTATTTCGTTAAGTCGAACTCTATAATCTTTACTTTTATTATTATGTTCATTACAGACTCTTTTAAAATTATCAATAAAATTCTCATATTTGAAATTATTTCGAATATCAAATCCATCCTCAACAATAGAAAGAATAGAGTTTAAAGCATTACCATTCCGAATGTCTTCATCTAATAGTTCTTCGTCCTCATATTTTTCAACTAGTTTTTCTCCCTCACTTTCATGAATACCTATCATTGATTGCGCTCTTTTTCTTTTGATTCGAAAAAACATATCTGCCCGACAATGCTCTATTCCCATCACTTCAGTTTCTGAATTAATGATTATATCTGGTCTCTCATTATCATAATCAATCAATTTTCTGTTATTGACTAAGATTTGATGCAAGTTCGAAGCTATTTTACCTTTATTATTCCAGCACTTTATAACTTTTTCTAAACATTTAAATTCTTTTACTTTGTTTGCCATATTTATCCTTTCAATTACTACAACAAAGCTAATATTTTATTAATCGAATAATTTTAATAATAATCATATTCACAATAATTACGGCAAAAATCATCAGCAACATCAACCATTCATTTGGATAAGGTTTTAAAACTAGCCATAATTCACCTGAATACACAATATAAAAAATGGTAAAAAAAGCAGATCCTATTACCGGTGCTTCGCCCTTTGTATAGAAGAATCCAACTGTTTTATAAGCAATAAAAGTTATGATTCCACTTGCAAGCAGATTATATAATTTTCCATATCCGCCAAAAGTGACAAAGGGATTGGGTATTATGAATTGTCTTATTAACAATCCTGCTATTGCTACAATTTTATACACTTTAAAGCATCCTCCTTTTAATTTACCTTTAACATTACATTCTCTAATATATTATAACATAATTATAATCGCCTGTGTCCTATATATCGCCCTTAGATAAAAATGTCCTGCCGAAATTTATCGACAGGGCATTTTCTCATTCTGCTATTCTTTTATAATTTACTCCATATAATACTGCAACAACTCATACCTAAGCTTGCAGCCCTCGTAAATCTCTGCCGGCAGCAAAGCTCTTGCCACGAGTTTTAAATCATCGCTTTCTATATCGATTCTTTTAAGATTTGCATAGTCTCCGTCTATGCTGACTACTTCGTAGTACCAGGTCTCCATTTTGTGTTCCTTTCAGTATCTTTTATGAGTAAAATTATACCAAAAATCCGCGTGATTTTATAGTCTGCAATTATCCATTTCGTTCTCAAAATACCTTGTGTTGAAAGGTACTGCTGTTATGCCCCTGAGTTCCGCGAGTCTGTCAACCGCCCTGTCATAAAATAAATCCCCGTCATCCACCTGATCGAGTACCCTTTTATAGTATTTTTCGGCCAGGCTTCTGTCGGTTCCGGGTACTAATCCGAATTCATTGATAAGGCCTGCGCAGTATAATCCTCTTACATCATCTTCTTCGGCTTTTAAGGCGCATTCATAGGCTTTATAGTAGTCTCTTATTTCTTTTTCCATATATGCGTAGCTTAAGCTTCCGTAAGCACGTTTGTCGATTTTAAGCATCTCTAAATACCATTATTTCAGTGTGCCATTTGGGGACGTGTGCGGAGCACTTGGCGAGTTTTTTTCGAGCCTAGTGCGTGCCATGGGATTCCACTTGGTGAGGTTCTTTCGAACCTAGTGGAATCCCAGTGATGTTTTGGCCTTTTTTACCAGGTGGGGACGGATCTCCGATTCTTTTATGATTTTTATTTCATGTTCAGTCGATTTACCTCAAAGGTTAATTTGCTGTTGCATATTTAAATCCCCTGTGTTACAATCCAATTAACCTCAGAGGTAAATCGGGAGGGAGATATGTATTGGAGATTACTTTTAAAAACAAGAAAATCAAAAAAGTCTGTGAAGACGCTTCTTTTGCCGAGCGAAAATATGGAAAAAGAACTGCAGAATTACTACATCAACGTATAGATGAAATTCAAATCGCCCACATTATAGAAATTGTTGATTATCATTAGTATATAAGGAACTTAGGAGGAACGTCATGGTTAGAAGCAGAAGTTACATTGCCACACCGCCCGGTGCAACGATAAAAGAACAGTTAAATGATCGGGGAATGAGCCAAAAAGAGTTTTCAGTCCGAATGGATATGTCCGAAAAACACGTTAGCAGGCTTATAAACGGAGATGTTCAGCTTACACCCGAGACTGCGGAAAGATTGGAACTTGTTCTCGGTGTTCCCGCTAGATTTTGGAACAATCTTGAAGGAATTTACAGAGAAAAACTATTAAAAATCAAAGCTGAAGAATCAATGGATACCGATAGTGAGATTGTAAAACTTTTTCCCTATAATGAAATGGCAAAATATGGTTGGGTTCCCAAAACTTCAGACACTAAAGAGCGCGTCGTTAACCTAAGAAAATATTTTGAGGTGGTCGATTTGTCGCTTTTAGGTGATGAACAGATCACCAAAATTGCTTGCAGAAGGCTCGGAATTACAGAAAAAAGTGACCTTGCTTTGATGGCATGGGCACAGGAAGCAAAGATCATAGCACGCGATATTCAAACTTTGCCTGTAGATACCAAAGGGCTTACTTCGGTTGTTCCTGAATTTAAAAAAATGACTTTGCTACAACCGGCAGAATTTTGTCCTGAAATGAAAAAAATGCTTGCATACTATGGAATTGCGCTAGTCTTTCTTCCTCATCTGAAAGGCTCTTTTTTGCAGGGCGCATCATTTTATGATGGCAACAAGATTGTAATGGGATTAACAAACAGAGGAAAAGATACCGACAAATTCTGGTTCAGTTTTTTCCATGAACTGGCGCATATTGTCTTGGGGCATATTTCGAAAACCGGTGGATTGACAAAATCAGATGAGGACGCCGCAGACAGATGGTCTCGCGATGAATTAATATCCAAGAGTGATTATGATCGGTTTAAAAGAATGAGCGATTATTCAAAAAAAAGCATCCTTCTTTTCGCTCAAAATCAAGGCATTGCACCCGGAATTATCGTTGGACGGATGCAAAAGGACCACTTGATTGAACACAATTTGATGAACGACCTTAAGGAACAAATTGATATTGAAATAATGATTAAAGATAACTAAGGGGGCGGTTCGAAGAACCGTCCCCCACCTTTTTCTTTTATGATTTAGTAAACGATCACCTGACCAACTATGATGTAATCAGGGTTTTTGATGCCGTTCTTTTGGGCGAGGTAATCGACGGTTGTGCCGAACTTCTCGGCTATGGCCGATAATGTATCGCCTGCAACCACTGTGTATTTGCCGCTTCCTGCTATGATTTCGGGAACGTTGTCGCCGCCGTAATTAGCTAAGAGCCACAAAGGTCCGTACCAAGGAATGTTAGGATCTTCGATTGCCTTGCCTGCAGGGATGGTAATTGTATATTCTTGGCCTTCGTAGGTTACGGTGTAGATGAGTGTAATATCAGGGTGCTCTACGAGATAAAGCATTATATCGTATGAAAGAGCGAAATCACCGCTGTATTTGACAGTCTGCGGGCCTGTGAGTTCAGCTGCTATTTGAAGTTGAAGTCTTAAGTCGTCGAGCCAGTCTCTCTCAGGAATTTCGGGGTCGGGTTCAGGTTCAGGCTGAGGCTCCTCTTTTATCTCCTCAAACACAGACTTAACCTCTACATTCTCTGTTCCGATATTGAATGTTGTCGTTGCAGCATTTGCATCATTAAGAGTTACACCGCCCGATACAACCTGCCATCCTGCGAACTTATATCCTTCGTTGGCTGTAGCTGTAATAGTTACTTCCGCACCTTCGATTCCTGAAGATATCGAAGATGTTACGCTTCCGTTCGCGTCACTGCTTACGGTTACTCTGTATTCTGTCGGAGGAACTCTGTTAAAAGTTGTTGTTTTCGTATCGGTATTTCCGGCTTTATCGGTTACTGTAAGTACGAAATTGTAATCGGTACTGTAAGCCACTTCGCCGATAATTTCACTGAGTTTCTGACCGGAAACAATATTGTAGACCGTACCGTTTATTGTAAGTACTGTTCCGTCAGTATCTGCAAGACCGCTTAAAGCATCGCTTCCGCTATAAGTAATGACAGGGTCATCTTCTCCCGTAACGTTTAGGTCTGCCGTGGGGTTTGTATTATCAATAAAGTATGTATAAGTATTACTGTTTTTATTGCCTGCATTATCTGCAAGATTAATGGTTATCTTGGTGCCTTCGCCTGTAGCCGACTCGGGAACGGTAAGGCTTATTGTGCCTGTTTGGCTTGTTGCATCGATATCTATTGCCTCATCAGTTACATCACTGACTGAATTGGATACAGAATATGTGGCCGTACTGAGTCCGGATACTGCATCTGAATCACCGTCCTGCGAATCACTTACAGTTCCGACTATATCAATGCTTTTCTGCCAATTTGTATCTCCGATGATTCCGCTATCCTGAGGATTGGCCACATCAAGACGAAGAACCGTTATTGTGTCGGAAACACTGTAACCATTCTTGTTTTTTATGGTAAATACAATATTTTCTATTGTTTTACTCGTTGAATAGTCAAGAGTATATGTATAGTGCTGATAGTTTTCTTTTACGAAATCAGCCGAATTAGACTTATCTTCTCCGTCAACGACTAAAGTTGCAAACTCATTAATATCAACATCCGAAGTAACTGTATAATCTATTACGGCAACTTTTGCATCTCCCCATACGGCAAACTCATTATTCACCGAAGGCTGCACAGTACGGGAAATGCTTAATGATGTATCATTTACAAACGATACGTTCTTTGTTACTTCTGCAGATTCATTGCCTGCTTTGTCATATGCTTTAAACTTATAAATGTATGAATTTCCTGAATTATCCTCATTAGCGGGAATGGTCAGCGTTACTTTATTGCCTGATATCTCGGGAGCATTGCTCACAGGCGAATTACCGCCTTCGGAATTCTCTCTGTTAACTATAACTTTATCAATACCGCTTGAAGGTGTTGCATCTGATATATCTAAAGTAATTGTGGCATCCTTCATACAGGTAATATTGGTTCCGTCAGCAACATTGCTTCCGTCCTGACTAAGCACAGGATTTGAAAGCACAGGATTCTTTGAATCCTTAACAAGCTTCAATATCGTGCTTGATTTTGTCGTTAAACCATAATCACTTTTTGCACTTACTCTGATATAATTATCGCCTTCGTTAAGATCTGATTTTGTTATCTCCGCAGATATACTTCCATCGGATACATTTGCCGACTTGGTTTTTGTCGGACTGGACATATCGCTGTTCTTGGATATCTCTACATTTGCTTCAATAATCTGCGCATCAGGCGCTTCTGCCGTAGCACTAAATTCAAGTATATCCGAACTAGCGGATACATAGTTTACACCTTCTACTTCATTTGCACCTGTTATGACATCAGCCGAAATACTAGGTGTACCGTTACCATAATATATCGCAAAATATATCTCTTGTACTTTTCCCAGTGAATCTTTTACCGTAGCATCATATGTTTCATATGTATCGTTCTTTCCGATATCACCCGGTATGGTAAATGTATTATTATGCTCGGAATGATTCACCGTCATAGCCGGATCTACAGTAACCTTCGCATTAATATCATCAGTTTTTATTGATATAATTACATCATTGTTTGGATTAACTCCTGAAAAATTTACAGTTTCTTCATATTGAGCTTTTTCAGTCTTATGCTGCGGGTTGCCATCCTCCGAGATTGTAATCCCTTCAACAAGCACAGCATTCTTTGTATATAAGTATGCCGATGACGCTGTCCAGAGAGTCTTTCCTACTGAACTATATTCACCAACTATATACTTTGTTACCTGGTAATTGCCATCATCAAAACTGGCAAGCTTATTGTCCGCTTCCGACTTTGTCAGCAATGTCGTATCGTCTCCGATACTGTAACGACTGTCACCATAGTAGAAAACTGTATCACTATCACTTTTTCCACTATCAGCATCAGATATCACTCCGGTTACTTCATCAATGCTAATCCCGGCCGGTGTATCTGTTATTATTGTGTATGCATCAGTATTTTCTACAGCCGGGCTTCCTGTCAGATCAGCTATAACTGTATCATTATCCGTATACGTAGTTGTTACTGTCTTTCTTACGGTTGCGACTTTTGAGCCTGAGGCCCCTGAAGTAATCGTATATGTTCCTCCCTCGGAATCAACATCCCCCGTCCATTCATAATTTGTAGTAACAGATTTTTTTACCTGATGTTCAACCTTTAAATCGTCCGTTTCTGTCAGAGACCAGGCATTTTCTTCATCATTTGTATATACTACAACGTCTTCACTTACCGTAGACTGGAAGGGAAGACCACCCGGTAAAGTGAACTTTATGTTATCACGCAGCACATGTACGGAATATGCATCACCGTACCGTAAAGCCCTACCGGAAAGGTACGTGGTTTCGCTTACCAGTTCACTTGCGGCTTTAACCTTAAAACTTAATTGCGGCATTCCAAAAGTTGTAAGCCCGATAATAAGTATCGCACTCATCACATATGCCAATGTCCTGTTAATCCTTCTTTTCATAAACTCCTCCGATAAAATAAATTTCTTTTCGATGCTTTTTTGCCCTTATAAACAAAAAAGCAACCAAACAAGATC
>JAGCVT010000140.1 GCA_017962225.1 Lachnospiraceae bacterium | reverse complement strand
ATTGAATAAGCATAATTATTTTGGTATAATATATGCGTAGTCAAAACTACAAATACTTGTATCGGAGGGTGGCTATATGAACATTATTATTATTGGAAAAAATATTGATGTTACACCGGGTTTACGCGAGGCTGTAGAGGAGAAGATAGGAAAACTTGAGAAGTATTTTACTCCCGACACAGAAGTACATGTTACATTGAGTGTTGAAAAAGACCGTCAGAAGATCGAAGTTACTATTCCTGTTAAGGGAAGCATCATCAGATCCGAGCAGGTTTCCAACGACCTTTATGTATCAATTGATTTAGTAGAGGAGATTATTGAAAGACAGCTTAAAAAATATAAGAGCAAACTTGTAAATTATAAGCAGAACAGTGATAATTTCAAACAGGATTACATCGAAAAAGATTTCGCAGACGATGATGAAATCAAAATCATCAGATCAAAGAAATTTGATATGAAGCCGATGTATCCCGAAGATGCATGTGTTCAGATGGAACTTTTGGGACACAACTTCTTCGTATTCCAGAATGCAGAGACAGATCAGGTTTGTGTAGTTTACAAACGTAAAGGCAACACATACGGAATGATCGAACCCGAAGCATAAAATAAAATTTAAACCATGAAGGCCTGCATCGTTTTGGTGCAGGCCTTTTTTATGAGAAAAAATAAATTTTCCAAAAAATGTCACCTTTTCGCTCCCTCAGACGTATTTATAGTGAAAAGGTCATTCGCGAATACCTTTATGACAACAAAAGGAGTTCATAAATGAAAAGCAAAGATGTTGATTTGGAATCAGTCATCGACAGATACAGCGACATGCTTTATAAAATCTGTTTTCTGATTCTGAAAAACGAACAGGATACAAAGGATGTGCTACAGGAGACTTTTCTGATTTATTATACAAAGCAGCCTGAGTTTGAGAGTGAGGAGCATAAAAAAGCCTGGCTCATAAAAGTATCTCAAAATAAATGTAAAGAATTTTTAAGATTTCACAAAAGACATGTAAACATCTCTTTGGAAGATATGGAAGAAACACTTGTTATCACGGACGGTTTAAGCGGAAGCGACAGAGAAATCCTTTCACTCGTCTGGGATCTGGACTACAAACTTAAGTCCGTAGTGATTCTCTTTTATATCGAAGGCTACACCGTAAAAGAAGTGGCAGAAATCCTTCATACCACGCCTTCCGCGGTGAAGAAAAGATTACAGCGCGCGAGAGAAAAATTAAGCGTTAAGTACAAAGGAGAGGTTGTTTATGGAAAATAAAATCAATAAAGACCTGATTTCCAATATCGAAATCAGTGACGAAATGAAAAGATCTATATACAGAAACTGCATCAAAGGCAGAAGAACTGCAGACTTCAGATTCAAGTATGCGACAGCACTTTCGGCAGTTATTATCATCGCTGCAGTTTTCGTAGTCACCGGAATCGGTGCAAGCGCAGCGATTATAGGATTTAAGGCAAGACTTGCAAACATGGATGAAGAAGAGTATCAGGGCTATCAGACCGAAGTTGACAACGACGTGTTTATCTGCACCGACGAAGGATTCTCAAGAGAACTGACAGACGCGGAGATTTTACGATCAATCAGTCTTGAAAGAGAATATTACGATAAAGGCGTATTCCCTGAAACCAGCATGGCTCACTACGATACAAAAGCCGAGATGAAAGACGGCGAACTCGCATACATTACCGAAGACAACATCGTATATCTTCCCGCGGGCGAAATGACCGACGAACAGCTGCTTGAATATATTGACCACGATGCAAAGAAGAGATACGTAAATGTTCAGGGCCTTATCGCAGAAGGTATCGAGCCCGGCGTAAATATGGCGCTTGAATCAACGCCCGTAAAAGAGGGAAGCGAAGATGCCAAAGTCAAAGCATTGGCCGATAAATACCTTAAAGACTTTTACGGTGTTACAACCGACGATTCCTGGATTGTACTCGTAGACAGATTTGAAAATGTCGGAATCCAGAGCGGCGCGGAAGTTACGGTTTATGATATCGATTACTTTAAGCTCGGTCTCGGCTACGCCACCTCCTATAACTTCAGAATTATCGCCGACGACATGTCTCCGATGATGCTCTCCGAAAACGGATACGAATGCTTTAACGGCGTTAAACTCTACACATTCGATGAAGCAAAAGCCAAAGAAGCCGACGGACAGGCATTCGTACAGGATTATCTTTCCAAGAACTTCGGCTACGGCGAACCGAATAAAGTTATCGCCGATTCGGAAAGATACAGCGACGACGGAAAAACTACATCCTGCATAGATTATGAATTTGACTTCGACGACACCACGGTTTATGTCTGCTACAGAATAGAAGATCAAAGAATAATCTGTTACTGCAAACAGTAGTTATCCCCCACGGGGGCGGTTCCCGATAAATTACAACAAACCTTTAAACTAATAAATCTAACATAAAATAAAACCAAAAATCATTTTTTAATAAAACCGATAAACACAAAATTCGTCCCCAAAAGCCCGAGAGAAACCGCCTCTTTCGGGCTTTTAACATTCTTAATAAAAAAATTAAGAAACAGTTAAGAATTGCACAAGATACACTTTAAGACTTCCAAACTTCTTTTTGATAAATTAAGATTGCAGGACGAAAGAACTGCGAGCAACCGGAAAAGAAAGTTTATCATAAAAGAAAAGAGGGACTTAGAATGAGTATCTTAAAGAAAAAAACAATGGCAATCATCGGAGGCGCACTTGCAGTGGTTGTTGCAACAGGCAGCATCGCTTCGATATATGCGAAGGCAGCCGTAAAAGTAAACTCATACACAATTGCCAAATCCGATATGAAGCAGGTCTTGGAATTAAACGGAACAGTGGTAAGCAATGATTCGGATATGTTTTTTGCAGACACGAATCTTAAAGTCGATAAGGTGTATTTCAAGGCCGGCGAAGAAGTTAAGAAAGGCGATTTGCTTGTATCCTTCGACAAAACAGAAATCGACAATCAGATTGCACTCTTAAACCTTGACGCAGAATCCAAGGAAGGAAGTTATCAGAATGCACTTCAGGTATCCGACAAATACTCGGCACTTTACTCAGAAGCAACCAGAAACTTAAACGTTTTAAACCAGCAGATTAAAGATACCGAAGAAGCTATCATCAATAAGCAGAATGAAATCAACAAAAGATGTTCGGACCTTGCGTACGACGGAGCAAAAATCCAGGTTGCAATCGTTGACAATTCAGCTGACCCCACATCAGACAAATCAAAAGAACTTCAGAAACAGTTATACAACAACGCATATGTTCAAAGCTACGACAGCGAACTTGTAAGACTTCAGGAAGAACTCGGAAGATTAAACACACAGCTTGCAGGTTTTAAGGAATACAAGGCAGAAATGACCTCACAGAAGGCATCCAGCCAGCTTGGTGTTTTAACAGAAGGCGGCAAGGCAGAACTTGAAGCAGGCAAGGCGGCAGCAGATTTTACAATTGAAAAAGAAATCGCAAAACTCGAAAGCGCCAAGGGCGGCATCAAAGCCGAATGTGACGGCGTTGTTTCCGCAGTATATGCAGAAGAAGGAAGCCTTTTAACCACAGGCGCACCCGTCATCTGCGTAGACTCACTCGAAGATGTTATCGTAAGATGCAATGCCAACAAATATGATATAATGAGTATCGAAAAAGGCCAGACCGTAAATGTAAAAATCTTTAACGCAGATTACACCGGAACAGTTACCAAGACAGACAAAATGGCAGGTATGGATGCAAGCGCGGCAAACGGAGTAGGCGTGGATGTTACACTTGATGATGCGAACGATGTAATCCTCGGTCTTGACGTAAAGGCAAGAGTAAATACGGCATCTCTCACAGAGGTTGTAAGTGTTCCCAAAGACGCCATCATTACCGAAGACGATAAGAACTACGTATTTGTTTCAAAAGACAAAAAAGCCATCAAAACAAGCGTGGAAACAGGTATCAAAAACGACGACTATGTAGAGATTACCTCAGGCTTAAACGAAGGCGATATCGTGGTATGGAGCGACGCAAAAGAATTATCCGACGGAGACGAAGTACGCTTCTAAAAAAATAAAAGCAGGAAAGAAAAATGGACGGCAAAAAAGTTATTTTATCAGCAAACAATTTATCTAAAACATTCTCGAACGAATCCGTGCAGCAGCACGTTTTGAAAAACCTGAATCTCTCGATTTACGAAGGCGATTTCACAGTAATCATGGGAAACTCCGGATCGGGTAAAAGTACACTTCTTTACGCGCTCTCAGGCATGGATCGTCCGAGCATCGGAACGATAACATATTTTACGGACGGCAAAGAAACGGAAATCTCGCACTTTAACAACGACAAACTTGCAAGATTCCGCCGCGACCACGTCGGATTTGTATTCCAGCAGAACTACTTAAATGACTCCATGAGCGCACTTGATAACATCATGGTCTGCGGACTCTTAAAATCCACCGGCAGAAAGGAACTTACTCAGAGAGCCAAAGCCCTTCTTGAAAAAGTCGAAATCTCCGAGAGCGATATGAGAAAATTTCCGACACAGCTTTCCGGCGGACAGCAGCAGAGAGTT
>JAGCVT010000015.1 GCA_017962225.1 Lachnospiraceae bacterium | reverse complement strand
TACGAGGGTATTTTTGTTGGGGAAAATTCGGACATTCCGAATGTTAACGGTATGCGTACAGACGTTGTCGAAGCTCTTAAGGAAATGAAAATCCCCGTGTTAAGATGGCCCGGCGGATGTTTTGCCGATGAGTACCACTGGATGGACGGTATCGGTGATAAAAAAGACAGAAAGAAAATGATTAACACCAACTGGGGCGGAGTAGTCGAAGACAATTCCTTCGGCACACATGAATTCATGGAACTCTGTCGTCAGCTTAACTGTAAAACATATGTAAACGGTAACCTCGGAAGCGGTACCGTTAAAGAAATGAGCGAATGGGTTGAATACATGACCTTCGAAGGCGTGTCACCCATGGCAGACTTAAGAAGAAAAAACGGCCACGAAGAAGCGTGGAATCTTGATTATTTCGCAATAGGAAACGAGACCTGGGGCTGCGGCGGAAACATGAGTCCCGAGTATTATTCCGATCTTTACAGACACTATCAGACATTTGTCAAAAATTACAATCCTGATAAAAAAATCAAAAGACTTGCGGTTGGACCGAGTGACAAGGATTACGAATGGACCGAAACTCTTTTAAAGAAATGTTTCGAAAGAGCAGGCTCCTGGAACAACGCGCATGGATTTATGGACGGCCTTACCCTCCATTATTATACGCTGCCTTACGACTGGTCCAAGAAGGGTGCGGCTACGGGCTTCAATGAAAAAGAGTGGTACATGACCTTAAGAAAGACTCTTTTCATGGAAGATTACATCGCAGGTCATTCGGCAATCATGGACCGCTACGATCCCGAAAAGCAGATCGGACTCATGGTTGATGAGTGGGGCACCTGGTACGACGTTGAAGAAGGTACCAATCCCGGCTTCCTCTATCAGCAGAACACCATCCGCGATGCACTTGTTGCCGGAATCAACTTAAACATCTTCAACAAGCATGCTGACAGAGTAAAGATGGCCAACATCGCACAGCTTGTAAACGTGCTTCAGGCAGTCATCCTCACCGAAGGCGAGAAGATGATTAAGACACCTACATATTATGTATTTAAGATGTACAGCGCTCATCAGGACAACGATCTTTTGGAGAGCTTTATCGACACCAAGAAAGTCGGCCTCGAAGACGAATACATGGTTCCGAATCTTACCGAATCCGTATCAGTAGACAGAAGCGGAAAGATAATCATGACCGTAACCAACCTTTCACTCGATGAGGAAGCAATGGTTGAAAGCGTTATCCTCGGAGCAAACATCAAGGAAGTAAAAGCACAGATCGTAAAAGGAAAAATGGACGACCACAACACCTTCGACAATCCCGATGTTGTAAAGGATGAGGAATTCAAGAATATTTCTTTTAAGAACGATAAGATCAGATACACGATTCCTCCCTGCAGCGTAATGTGCATCGAAGTTACCGCTTAATATGGAATATAAAAAAATCTGCAGACGCTGCCTCGTCTCGGAAATGGGTAAGGAAGCCTATGAAGAGATGATAAAAAAACATACGGACATCATAAGAGCCGAAGACAAAAGCGACGAAGCGACATACAAAGCAAGGCTTAATGTGTGCAAGGAGTGCGAAAAATTAAACACCGGCACCTGCGCTTCCTGCGGATGCTACGTGGAAATAAGAGCAGCTCATAAAAAATCCGCGTGTCCTAACAAAAAATGGTAAATAAACTCTCATTTTGAAAACGAATTAAAGAGAGAAAAAAATAAAAGGAGAAAAAGCTATGGAAATCAAAAAAGTAACAGACCCGTCATTTAAGAAGTATGGCAAGATTATCGAAGGAATCGATTTTTCCGAAATCCTCAAGAACCTTGAAGCACTTCCCATGCCCGCAGAAGGAGTTGAATACTTCCCCGGAGTAGAGGCACTTGAGTGCACACCTGCAACACAGATTATTTCCGAAAGCCTTTACGGCGGAATGCCCATCCAGATCGGTATGTGCAACGGACATAACAAGGCACTTAACGCAGTTGAGTATCACAGAGATTCCGAAATCAATGTGGCTCTTTACGATATGGTTCTTCTTATCGGCGAATTAAAGGATGTTACCGAAGATTTCAAATACGATACATCCAAGATTGAAGCTTTCCTTGTACCCGCAGGCACAGCAGTTGAAATGTATGCAACAACTCTTCACTATGCTCCCTGCCACGTAGAAGAAAAAGGCTTCAAAGCTGTAGTAGTTCTTCCCAAGGGAACCAACTACGACCTCACATTCAAGAATTCCTACACCAAGGAAGACAAGCTTCTTACAGCAGTCAACAAGTGGCTCATCGCTCACGAAGACGCTAAGATTGACGGCGCTTTCAACGGACTTGTAGGCGAAAATATTACAATCTAAAAGGAGAAAGTTATGTATTATATCGGAGTTGATCTCGGAACATCGGCTGTTAAGCTGATCATGATGGAAAAAGACGGTACAATCGTAAGCTCGGTTTCAAAGGAATACCCTTTGTATTTCCCTAATCCCGGCTGGTCGGAGCAGAAGCCCGAAGACTGGAAAGCGGCTGTACTCGAAGGTTTAAAGGAACTCGTAAAAGATTTTGATGCCACACAGGTTGCAGGCATCAGTTTCGGCGGACAGATGCACGGTCTTGTTGTTCTCGATGAGAATGACAACGTTATCAGACCTGCAATTCTCTGGAACGACGGAAGAACACAGAAAGAAACAGATTACTTAAACAACGTAATCGGCAAAGACGTTCTTTCGGCTGAGACTGCAAATATCGCATTTGCAGGTTTCACCGCTCCCAAGATTCTCTGGATGAAAGCCAACGAGCCCGAGAACTTTGCAAAGATTAAAAAGATTATGCTTCCCAAGGACTATATCGCATATATCCTTTCAGGCGTATTCTCAACAGATTATTCGGATGCTTCAGGTATGCTCCTTCTTGACGTTAAGAATAAGAAATGGTCCAAGAAGATGTGCGATATCTGCGGCGTAGACGAAACAATGCTTCCCAAGCTCTATGAGTCTTATGAAGTAACAGGTACGGTTAAACCCGAAATCGCAAAAGAAATCGGATTTACAGATAATGTAAAGGTTTGCGCAGGTGCAGGCGACAATGCGGCAGCGGCTGTAGGAACAGGTGTCGTAGGCGACGGCGGATGCAACATTTCACTTGGTACATCCGGAACAGTATTTATTTCCTCAGCTAAATTCGGCGTAGACGAGAACAATGCACTTCACTCATTCGACCATGCAGACGGAAACTTCCATTTAATGGGATGTATGCTTTCCGCAGCTTCATGCAACAAGTGGTGGATGGACGAAATCATCAAAACAAAGGATTATGCTGCAGAGCAGGCTAACATTAATAAGCTCGGCGAGAATCACGTATTCTTCCTTCCTTACTTAATGGGCGAGAGATCACCTCACAACAATCCTGATGCAAGAGGAACATTCATCGGTCTTACAATGGACTCAACCAGAGAAGACATGACACAGGCTGTTCTTGAAGGCGTAGCATTCGGACTTCGTGATTCAATCGAAGTTGCAAGAAGCCTCGGTATTCCTCTTACAAAGACCAGAATCTGCGGCGGCGGTGCAAAGAGCCCTCTCTGGAGAAAGATGATTACCAACATCATGAATATGGAAGTTGAAAGAATCACTTCCGAAGAAGGTCCCGGACTTGGCGGCGCTATGCTTGCAGCAGTAGGATGCGGCGAATATGCATCTGTTGAAGAAGCTGCAAAGGCAATCGTTAAGGTTCTCGATGTAGAAAAGCCCGATCCCGAACTCGTTGAAAAATATGAAAAGAAATATCAGCAGTTCAAGACCATTTATCCGGCTTGCAAACCCGTATTTGATATTATCAAATAATAAATAAAAAACAGGAGATTAAGTATGAACGAATTGGAACTTAAGAAAAAGGCCAATGATGTCAGAAAAGGAATTGTAACAGCAGTTCATGCAGCTAAAGCCGGACATCCCGGCGGATCGCTTTCCGCAGCTGATATCATGACATATCTCTATTTTGAGGAGATGAACATCGATCCCGCTGATCCCAAGAAGGATGACAGAGACCGTTTCGTATTGTCAAAGGGACATGTTGCTCCCGCACTTTATTCAACACTTGCCAACAGAGGATACTTCCCCGTTGAAGAACTCGAGACATTAAGAAAACTCGGCTCCAGACTTCAGGGACATCCCTGTATGCAGGAAACCCCCGGCGTTGATATGTCTTCAGGTTCACTCGGACAGGGTCTTTCCGCAGCAGTAGGTATGGCACTTTCCGCAAGACTTTTAAATAAGGATTACAGAGTATACGCTCTTTGCGGTGACGGTGAAATCCAGGAAGGCCAGATCTGGGAAGCAGCTATGTTCGCAGGTCACAGAAAACTCGACAATCTCTGCGTAATCGTTGACAACAACGGACTTCAGATTGACGGTAAGATTGAAGATGTCTGCTCACCTTATCCTATCGCAGACAAATTCAAAGCTTTCAACTTTAATGTAATCGAAATCGACGGTCATGATTTTTCACAGATCGCAGATGCTTTCAAGAAAGCACGAGAAACAAAGGGTATGCCCACAGCAATTATTGCCAAGACCACCAAGGGTAAGGGCGTATCATTCATGGAAAATCAGGCTTCATGGCACGGAACAGCTCCTAACGACGAGCAGTACGCTGTAGCTATGGAAGATTTGGAAAGGATTGGTAAAGAGTATGTCTGATGTTGTAAAAATAGCAACAAGAGAGAGCTACGGTAACGCTCTTGTTGAATTAGGAAAAATCAATGATAAAGTATATGTACTGGATGCCGATCTTGCAGGTGCCACAAAAACAGGTACTTTCAAGAAAGCCTTTCCCGAAAGACATATCGACTGCGGTATCGCTGAATGTAACATGACAGGCATCGCAGCAGGTCTTTCAACAACAGGTATTATTCCTTTCTGCTCATCATTTGCAATGTTCGCTTCGGGACGTGCTTACGAGCAGGTAAGAAACTCAATCGGTTATCCTCATCTTAATGTTAAGATCGGTGCCACACATGCAGGCGTTACAGTCGGCGAAGACGGTGCTACACATCAGTGTAACGAGGACATTGCTCTTATGAGAACAATTCCCGGTATGGTAGTTATCGTTCCTTCAGACGACGTTGAAGCCAAGGCAGCTGTTAAGGCAGCAGCAGAATATGTAGGTCCCGTTTACATGAGATTCGGCAGAAGTGCGGTTCCCGTAATCAACGACAATCCCGATTACAAATTCGAAATCGGCAAAGGAATCACACTTAAGGAAGGCAAAGACGTAACAATTATCGCTACAGGCGTTTGCGTATGCGAAGCTCTTAAGGCAGCAGAAACACTTGCAGCTGACGGAATTGATGCTGAAGTAATCAACATCCACACAATCAAGCCTCTTGACAAAGACCTTGTAATCGCAAGTGCAAAGAAGACAGGCAAGGTTGTAACCGTTGAAGAGCATTCCGTAATCGGCGGTTTAGGCAGCGCAGTAGCAGATGTCCTTGCAGAGACAGGTGTTGCAACTCTTAAAAAGATTGGGGTACAGGACGTATTCGGCGAGTCCGGTACGGCCGCACAGCTTCTTCACAAATTCGGTCTTGATGCAGAAGGCATTGCAGCCGGCGTAAAAGACTTTGTAAAATAATCGGAAGAAGAGTAAAATAGTTTATGAACTCTGTACGGCAAAGGCAAAGGAGTTTGTAATATAAAATCAAAAGAAAAAATTATAAAATGGGAGGCCAACTTTATGAACAACATTCCTAAGATTAAACTTGGTATCGTGGCTGTAAGCCGTGACTGTTTCCCCGAATCACTTTCGGTTAACAGAAGAAAAGCATTAGTTGATGCTTACAAGGCTAAATATGATGCAGCAGATATCTATGAATGCCCTATCTGTATCGTTGAGAGCGAAATCCACATGGTTCAGGCTCTTGAAGATATCAAGAAGGCAGGCTGTAACGCACTTTGCGTATACCTTGGAAACTTCGGTCCCGAAATTTCCGAAACACTTCTCGCTAAGCACTTTGACGGACCTAAGATGTTCTGTGCAGCAGCAGAAGAAACACAGAACGACCTTTGCGGTGGCAGAGGCGATGCATAC
>JAGCVT010000139.1 GCA_017962225.1 Lachnospiraceae bacterium | reverse complement strand
TTTCAATAACATCTAATTTTGACAATTCTTGTACCCGGCGACTAATCGCTACTATCCTTTCATATTTTATCGTTTGGGTAATGTGAGTATTTCAGGCTCACCCTTTGTAATGAGAATCGTGTTCTCATAGTGTGATGACGGAAGTCTGTCGCTTGTGACGCATGTCCAGCCGTCGTCTAGGAAATCTACATCACCTCTTCCGAGGTTTATCATGGGCTCGATGGCAAGTGTCATGCCTGCCACAAGTTTTATGCCTCGGTTGCTCATGTGGTAGTTTGGAATTGACGGATCTTCATGAAGCGAAGTTCCTATTCCGTGTCCTACAAGCGCGGTAACTATTCCGTATCCGCACTTTTCGGCGTAATCCGCGATGGCGTTTGAAATATCATGTAAGTGATTTCCTTCCTTCGCGAACTTGATGCCTTCGAAAAAGCAGTTTTCTGTTTCTTTTATGAGTTTTAGGACTTCGGGATCCACATCTCCGACGGGATAAGTTCTGGCCGCGTCGGAATGATATCCTTTATAAATAAGTCCGCAGTCAAGGCTTACTATATCGCCTTCTTTAAGCTTACGGCTCTTCTTGGGAATTCCGTGAACAACTTCTTCGTTAATCGATACGCATATCGATCCGGGAAATCCGTTGTAGTGAAGGAAGTTCGGAATGCAGTCGTAGCTTCTTATCAGTTTCTCTCCCTCGATATCAATCTCAAGTGTTGATATTCCGGGACGGATGAATTCTTTAAGTTTTTCGTGAACCTCTCCGAGAATCCTTCCGGACTCGCGCATCAGTTCGATTTCTCTTTCGGATTTTACCGAAACTGCCATTTTTTCTGCCTCTTATCCGAGAATCTTTGTGATACTCTCAAATACATCTTTTACATCAATTGTTCCGTCGACTTCTTTTAAGATGCCTTCATTATTATAGAAGTCAATCAAAGGCTGTGTCTGATCGTGATAAACCTTTAATCTGTTTAAAACTGTATCGGGCTTATCGTCATCTCTTAAAATAAGAGCGCTTCCGCACTTATCACAAATGCCCTCTGTCTTGGGAGGAACATGTTCGATGTGATATGTTGCTCCGCATGTAACACATGCTCTTCTTCCCGACATTCTTCTTACGATGTTTTCATCGGGAACATCTACGTTGATTGCGAAATCGATTTTATCGTTCTGCTTTGCAAGCGCTTCTTTTAAAACATTTGCCTGAGGGATTGTTCTGGGGAATCCGTCTAAAACGTATCCGTTCTTGCAGTCGTCCTTTGATACTCTGTCAAGAAGAATCTTAACTGTGAGTTCGTCGGGAACGAGTTTTCCCTGATCCATATAAGACTTAGCTTCAAGTCCGAGCGGTGTTCCTTCCTTAATATTTGCCCTGAAGATATCTCCTGTGGAAATATGAGGGATGGTGTATTTCTCGGCAATCATTTTTGCCTGAGTTCCTTTGCCCGCACCGGGTGCGCCAAGCATAACAATTTTCATTTCAGTTTTCCTTTTCGCTTATAGGCACGATAAGACACTCCTAAACGGAGTGTCCTCGTCCTTTATTTAGTCATTTAAAAATCCTTTGTAATTACGAACAAGCATCTGTGACTCAACCTGCTTAACCGTTTCGATGATAACACCGACAACAATGATGATACTCGTTCCGCCGAAACTTACGCTGGCTCCGAAGAGACCTGAGAAGATGTAGGGATAAACCGCTACGATTGTAAGTCCTACGGCACCGATGAAGATAACATAGTTGAGTACTGTGTTAAGATAATCGCTTGTAGGTTTGCCGGGTCTGATACCCGGTACGAATCCGCCGGCTTTCTTTAAGTTGTTGGCAATCTCCATAGGATTGAAAGTAATCGATGTATAGAAGTAAGCAAAGAATATTACCAAGAATACATAAACGATTATTCCGATCGTATAGATCATGTCGTTCTTGTTAAACCAGTATCTCGCATTCATGAATTTTAAGAGCTCGCCCCAGATGTAGCCCCATCCCCAGAAGCCTGTCTCGGCTTTGGCGGATCCGTTGAATCCGACCATATTGGAAATGATAATCGGGGTCTGTAAAATTGATGAAGCAAAGATTACGGGGATAACTCCGGCCGTATTTATTTTGATGGGAATTGAACTTGTGTTGCCTCCCATCATCTTGTTGCCCTGAACCTTCTTCGCATACTGAAGAGGTATCTTTCTTGTACCGTCACTTAAGAAAATAACCATTAAGATAAGTACAATTACTACGGCAAGAATAATTACTGCATTAAGTACACCGATTGCAATCGATTTGTTCTTGATGAACTGTTCGAACAGTGTCTTTGCATCCGAAGGGAAGGATGAAATGATGTTAATGATAAGGATAATGGATATACCGTTTCCTACACCATGTTCTGTAATTCTTTCACCTGCCCACATAAGGAATGCGGAACCTGCTGTCATTGCTGCAATTACGGTAATTACGTTTAATGCGTTGTACTCTGTAAGTAACCCCTGTGAACCGAATCCGATTGCCATGGCACCTGATTCGATTAATGCAAGTCCAACCGTCACATATCTGGTGATAGCAGCGATTTTTTTACGTCCGTCTTCACCCTCGTTCTGCATTTCCTCTAACTTGGGAATAGCTATTGTCATAAGCTGCATAATAATGGATGAAGTGATGTACGGAGTAATGTTAAGTGCGAAGATTGACATTCTTTCGAATGAACCGCCGGTGAATGCACCGAGGATTCCGAGACCGCCGTTTCCGTCTGAGCCGAAGAGGCTTTCCATCATCTGCTTAACGAACTCCTGGTTGATACCGGGAGAAGCTATCTGGCATCCGAGACGCACTATAACAAGCATTAAAAGGGTAAATAACAGTTTTTTTCTGATATCTTTTACCTTAAAAGCGTTGATAAATGTTTTAAACACTAGATCACCTCTGCGCTGCCGCCTGCTGCTTCAATCTTTGCTTTAGCTGTTTCGCTGAAAGCGTTAACCTGTACCGTTAATTTCTTGGAAATTTCACCGTTTCCGAGAATCTTTACACCGTCTGCCGCTTTGCTGATTACACCTTCTTCAAGAAGCTTTTCAACAGTTACAACAGTACCGTCTTCGAATCTCTCAAGTGCCGATACATTGATTGAAATGATCTCCTTTGTATTTCTGTTCGTAAATCCTCTCTTGGGAATACGTCTGTATAAAGGCATCTGACCACCTTCGAAACCGATTCTGGGTGCACCTGAACGAGCTTTCTGTCCCTTGTGTCCCTTGCCGGCAGTCTTGCCGTTTCCTGAACCGTGGCCGCGTCCTCTTCTAAAATTATCACTGTGCTTTGAGCCTTCCGCAGGTCTTAAATTAGATAATTCCATTGCGACTCTCCTTTCTATGCCTCTTCAACCTTAAGAAGGTATCCGATCTGCTGAATCTGTCCTCTAGTTGCTGCATTGTCAGGTAAAAGAACAGTCTTGTTAAGCTTTCTTAAACCCATTGCTTCTACGGTCTTTCTGTGTTTGGGAACAGCACCTATAGGGGACTTAACTAATGTGATTTTTAACATTTTGTCTGCCATTTTGGTCTCCTTTCATAACCGCGGTTTAAGCACGAATGCCTTCTACCGACTTACCACGATTTCTGGCAACATCTTCGGGGCTCTTAAGTTTGCTTAAGCCTTCGATAGTTGCAAGTGCTACATTTGTTTTATTGTTTGAACCCAATGACTTTGTACGGATGTTTCTGATGCCTGCGAGTTCACACACCTTACGTGCGGGACCTCCGGCGATGATACCAGTACCTTCGGGAGCTCTCTTTAAAAGGATGCTAGCCGAAGAGTATTTGCCGATATAATCATGTGTTACGGATGCGTTCTCATCAAGACAAATGGATACGAGATGCTTCTTAGCATCATCAGT
>JAGCVT010000138.1 GCA_017962225.1 Lachnospiraceae bacterium | reverse complement strand
TTTCTACAGGTGCTGTTCTTGGTATGTGCGACCAGAACTGGGACTTCAACTACACAATTACACCTATCTTTGCTTCTACAGGTTTAGCTGACCTCGGATGCGAATATGTTCCTTTAGGACTTGTAGCAGACGGTGTTACAGAGCAGAGATGGCATACATACGGTGATACACTTAACAACTCTTCAGGATGTGGTGTTACTACAGACTGTGAAGATCCTGACAGAGCATTCCAGTTCTTAAGTGATATTCTTAACCAGGACATTCATGATCTTCGTTTCTGGGGTGTAGAAGGCGTTGACTACTTAGTAGATGAAGACGGTTTATTCTACAGAACTCAGGAAATGAGAGATAAATTAAACGATACAAGTTACAAAGCTTCTCATATGTGTGGTTATTCTTACATGCCTCAGTGGCTTGGAACAAGCCGTGACGGTAAGAACGCAATGCAGCCCGCAGAGCAGGCATCAGAGTTCTATGCAGGACTTTCAGAGCCTCTTGCAAACTGCTTCAAGGCATACAATGCCGGCGGTTATCCCGACATGATCGGTTCAATCGAAGAAGATGTTAATGCAACACATCCTTGGTTCCCGATGTGGTCATGGTCCAACGAACTTAACAACGACACTCCTGGTGGTGTTGCTTGGGGTAAGATGGGCGAGACAAAGCACAAATGGCTTCCTAAGGTAGTTATGGCTTCTGATTTCGATTCAGAGTGGGCTAACTACATGGATGCATACAGTGCATGCAAGCCTGAAGACTTCCTTAACGAAGCACAGGGCGTACTTGATGATCGTATGGCTGCATACGAAGCAAGCAAGTAATTTACAAAACAATTTGTAAAACAATAATTAATTAATGAAGTGGCAACCATGGTTGTTTAAAGCTGTGGTTGCCATTTTAAAGGAAAGGGAGGCTTAAAAATGGCAAACGAAGCGGATCAGATCGTTAATACTGAAGAAGCAGCAGTAGAAAACGAGATTAATGCCGAAGCCGAAACAACTGAAACCGCCACAGAAACAGTAATTGCAGAAAATGTTGAGACGGTTGCGGAAACTGCAGAAACAACCGAAGGCAACGCTATTGATGATGCTTACGAGGTTGAAAACTATGCCAAAGAGGCATATGAACACACATCTACTTTAAGTGAAGCCCAGATTAAGGCTTTATCAAAAAAGAAAATATCCAAGGGCGAATTAAAAAGACAGTGGGTATTACTTTTAATCAGTTTTATATT
This sequence comes from Lachnospiraceae bacterium, assembly GCA_017962225.1. Lineage (GTDB taxonomy): Bacteria > Bacillota > Clostridia > Lachnospirales > Lachnospiraceae > UBA3766. Next base: position 18,234 of record JAGCVT010000138.1, on the reverse strand, counting down.
TGTTTTATACGGATTGTTATTCTACTATCTTCCTCTTGGCGGATGGGTAATGGCATTCCAGAACTATAAGTTAAAATCAGGTTTATTACATTCCAAATTCGTTGGATTTGATAAATTCAAATTTATGTTTGAATTTGACGTCTTTGAATGGGGCCTTGAAACAACAGGCAACATTTTCTCGGCGATGAAAATATGGATTGACAAAGTTGTATTTATTAGAGCCATCAGAAATACCATCGGTATGGGTATTCTAAATCTTGTTACAACTTTTATTATGGCTATTGTATTTGCCATCTTACTTAATGAAGTAAAGAATAAATTAGGAAAAAAATTAGTTCAGACAATTTCTTACTTACCTCACTTCCTTTCATGGATTATCGTGTGTGGTATCATACATGACTCTTTATCAAGTACAGGTATTGTAAATGAGCTTTTAAGATTTTTCCACATTGTTGACGACAGTTATAACTTCTTCGCCCACCAGGCATGGTTCTGGCCGATTGTAGCCTTTTCCAATGTATGGAAAGAGACAGGTTGGAACGCAATTATTTACCTTGCAGCTATCACAGCTATCGACCCTTCACTTTATGAAGCAGCTGAAATCGATGGCGCAGGCAGATGGGGCAAGATCAGATACATCACTCTTCCGAGTATCGCACCCACAATCGTTATCTTACTTGTTATGAACATCGGTAACCTTCTTAACTGTGGTTTCGAAGTTCAGTACTTACTTGGTAATGGTCTTGTACAGGACGTTTCACAGACCATCGATATCTACATCCTTAACTGGGGTGTTGGACAGATGGACTACTCGCTGGGTACTGCGGCCGGTATATTTAAGAGTGTTGTTGCGATTCTTTTGATATTGATATTTAATACCGTGGTCAAGAAGATGGGCCAGGAAAGTTTGTTCTAGGAGGGAGAAAAAAATATGAAATTAAAAAAAGACGATTTCGCCCTCAATTATACAAACTCTCATGGCGGAGAAAGACTGAGCGACGAAGAATTAAAAGCAATAAAGAGAATGGCCCACAAGAACTCCAGAAAAATGGACGGCTGGGGATGGGCATTCGTAATCTGCAATACAATATTCCTTGTTCTGTTTACAATCGTAACATTGTATCCTGTATGGAATACTGTTGCATATTCATTCAATGACGGACTTGATGCCGTAAGAGGCGGAATTTACCTCTGGCCCAGAAAGTTCTCAATTGAAAGTTATAACAAAGTTCTTAACATCCAGGGCTTCATGGTTGGTGCTAAGATTACCGTTTTAAGAACAGTTCTCGGTACACTTACATCACTTATTGCCAATGCACTTCTTGCATTCATCATGTCACGTAAGAGATTCCTTTTCAGATCATCTCTTTCATTGTTCTGGATTATTACAATGTACGTTAACGGTGGTATGATTCCCGTTATGTTACTTTTCAGATATTTACATCTGACCAGTTCATTCTGGGTATATATCGTTCCCGGTATGGTAAGTGCATTCAACGTAATGGTACTTAGAACGTACATGGAAGACTTGCCGGATGAACTCGAAGAATCCGCACAGCTCGACGGTGCAGGATATATCACTATTTTCATCAAAATCATATCTCCTCTGTGTAAACCGGTTTACGCAACAATTGCTTTGTTCGTAGCTGTATGGCAGTGGAACTCATGGTTTGATGCAATGCTCTATAACCGTATGAAAACAGAATACACCACACTGCAGTACGAATTGATGAAACTGCTCAATTCGGTTATGCAGACCAGCGGTAGTGCAAACGGTAATAACAATACAAGTACAGCTAAACAGGTAACACCTGTATCCGTAAGATCCGCAGCTACAGTTGTTACTATGGTACCTATCATCTGTATTTACCCTTTCTTACAGAGATACTTTGTAACCGGTCTTACAATCGGTGGCGTAAAAGGTTAACCAAATTTCAAAAATATATTTTGACCGCTTCGGAACTGCTTATTCCGGAGCGGTTTTTTCTGAAAGGCAGTCCTTTATGAACATTTTTAAATTTGACAGCCCTGTAATGCAGTTTATGGGCAAGGTTGCAGATATGATCATACTCAATCTGTTAACGCTTGTGTTAAGCATACCCATAGTCACATTCGGTGCGGCTTATACAGCTAAATATTATGTGTCGATGAAGATTATCCGTGGGGATGAAGGCACGCTCTTTAAACCGTATTTCAAGGCTTTTAAAGATAATTTCAAACAGGCTACGCTTATCTGGATAATCCAGCTGGTGGTTCTTGTGTTACTCGGAATTGACTGGCTCTGGATTTACAATAAGGGCTTTGGCAACGTTAATGAAGTCTACATGGTTTTACTTGCCGTGCTTACGCTTTTCGTAGTATTTATCACCGCTACGATATTCCCTTTCATAGCAAGATTTGAAATGACCGTAAAAGAAGCATTTAAGGGCGCAGGTCTCTTTTCATTCCTGTATTTTATAAAGCTTGCTCTTATTGCTGCACTTGAAGTAATAACAATAATTTCCAGTATATGGTACGCATCATGGCTTCCGGCGATTCTTTTATTCGGAACCACTACTTCGTTTTATTTTATGAACCTTACGCTCATAAAAGGATTCAGAAAGCTTGAGGCAAAGGTAGAAAAGGAAGAGGTCGAAAAGGAAGCAGAGGAAAAGGCGGAAGAGGCCGAGAGCGAAGACGATGGAGACACGAAGCTTGGCGATACGCTTGTTTTAAGACCTGACGAGCATACCGTAAAAGGTAAAATCGAGGCCGAAAAACAGACCTTCAAATCGCTCACATTCAAGGAAAAAATCGGTTTTATCAGAGACTACTATCTGCTTAAGATTGTTCTCGGAGCACTGGTTGGATTTTTTGCACTCTGGTTTGTATATGATGCTTTTATCGCTCAGAAAGAAACGTTATATTCAGGAGGCCTTCTTTTATGTGCGGTTACGGACGAAGGCAGAGAATACTTAACAGACGGATTTTTTGACAAGATTGCCACCAAGAAGAGAAAACAGCAGGTTAATCTTTCGGAAGACCTTACCATGACATTGGTCGAAGGACAGGAAGTTAAGCCCGATCCTTCACAGGATCAGAACCTCTTTGCTTATATCGTGGCCGGATATTTCGATTACTTTTTCATAGATGCCAAATACATTGATTATTACATCGAGCTTGACTGCTTTAAGGACATAAGCTCCTATGCGGATAAATACAATATACCCGAGGAAAACAGATATTATTTTGTATCGGAGAGCGCAAAAGAAGGGCTTGCTGAGGGCGAAGAGCCCGTGGCGGATCTTGAAGCCATCAGACTTCCCGACGAAGTCTGCGAGAAAATCGGCGTTTACAGCTTAACGGGCGAAGGCGTTTACGTGGTGCTTATTGTAAATGATAAACCTCAGGAAAAAGACGATACATTTATGGAATACATATTCGAATAAAGAAAAAACGATGCTTTCGGGCATCGTTTTTTTATGCTCATAAAAGATATAAATCTTCTTACATTTCTTTATTCTGCAGCGGGAGAGATACGGTAAATGTACTTCCCTTTCCGAGAGTACTTTCTACGGAAATACGTCCGTCCATCATCTCCACGATACGTTTTACGAGCGAAAGACCCAGGCCGTTTCCCGCAGTTGCGTGTGAGGTATCGCCCTGATAGAATTTTTCAAATATATGTTTTACGGTTTCTTCATCCATGCCCAGACCGTTGTCGGAAACGGCGACGAATACCGCATCGTTTGCCGTATGACACTGCACAGAAACGGTTCCGTTCTCTTTGGTGAATTTGACTGCATTGGAGAAGAGATTCATCCAGACGTGATATAAAAGATCCTTGTTCTGGTAATAATCTATTTCATCAAGGTCCATATCAATCGTTAAGCTCTTTTCGCTCCACTGTTCCTCCATTAAAAGCATACAGGTTCGAAGCTGTTCGTCCAGGCTGAAGGTTTCCTTGTCGGATACGATTTCCTGAGATTCGAGCTTTGATAAAAGAAGCACGTTTGACGACATATTGGCCAAATGTTCGCTTTCGTCCATTATGATTTTGGCGAATTCAATCTGCTGTTCCGGGGACAGATTTCCCTTATACAGCTGCCTTGCAAAACCTCTGATCGAAATAATGGGGGTCTTGAATTCATGCGAAAAATTGTGGATAAAATCGTTTCTGAAAATCTCCGTTGAGGAGAGTTCGTGCGTCATGTCCTCAAAAGCGTTAACAAGATTACCGAGGTCGGATTTTTCGGTAAAGAAATTCGTAATACCCTCAACATTGACATCATAATTTCCTTTTGCGACCTGCTCGGTGAGCTTGGTGAGCTTTCTTAAGGGCTTAAAAACGTTTCTGTTTATAACGATTGAGAGTGCAGCGGAAGAAAGGTAACTGAAAACCAGCACGATAATCGTAAGCTTTAAAGGGTTGATTCCGAGCCTGTCTTTTAGGGGGGTCTGATAAAGAATCATCATAATGCCGCCGGCTAACACGTTTGATACCGTAAGGGCGAAAATGATAAAAAAGCTGATTCGAAAGATGATGCTTTCAATCAGCTTTTGTATTAGATTTCTTATTGCGGTTGTAAGTTTTTTAAACGCCTTACGCATATTAATCCCTTTTAACGGCTTTGTATCCCAAACCTCTGACGGTAACTATTTCAAAATCGTCGTTATTCTTAAATCTGTCTCTTAAACGATTTATATGAACATCCACGGTACGTTCTTCAGACTGCGTTTCCGAATCCCAGAACTCTTCCATCAGCTGCTTTCTCGTAAAGGTTTTGTTCGGATAGGAGAGCAGTTTGAAAAGAAGCTGAAATTCCTTTCTCGGGAGCTCATATTCCGAATCGCCTTCCCTGACTAAAAAAGAATCGTATAAAAGAGTGGTTTTTCCGATAACAAGCTCATGCTCTGCAGCAATGTGCGCACGTCGAAGGAGCGCCTGGATACGAAGAAGAAGCTCGACTTCGTCAATCGGTTTTACCATATAATCGTCGGTTCCGGTTAAAAAGCCTTTTCTGATATCTTCCTGGCTGTCCTTGGCGGTTACCATGATAATGGGAATCTGCGAACCGGAGTTTCTTAAAACCCTCGTAAAAGTTATGCCATCCATTACAGGCATCATAATATCCACGAGGATTAAATCCACATGGGTTTCATCGAGGATTCGCAGAGCCTGCTCACCATCGGTGGCATGAAGGGTATGATAGCCGTTCTGCGTAAGAACGACTTCCATTAACCTTGCACTGTTTTTGTTGTCTTCAACGATGAGAATGTTAAACATGGTATTGGTTTATTTATCCTGTTCGCCTGAGTTTGCCTTGGGGATGTTTAAATATCTGACAATTTTCATGCTGCCGTTTTTGATGAATTCTTCTTTGCGAAGCTTAACAACTGCGATACGCTTAAACATCGGACGTTTATTGTTGATTTTTTCCTTAAGCTCGTTAAAATATGCTTCATTATCCATGTAATCGTCTTCGGGGAAAATCTCCGCAACGATTTTACCGTTCTCGTCATAAACGAGCACTTCTTTTACGGCAGGATCACGTGCAAAATCTCCTTCAAGCTCTTCGGGAGAGAGGTTTTCTCCGTTTGAAAGAATGATAAGATTTTTCTTACGGCCAGTAAGTGTGATAAAGCCTTCTTCATCTACGTATCCCAAATCGCCTGTATGATACCAGCCGTCGATAATGGCCGCTTTTGTAGCCTCTTCGTCATTGTAGTAACCCTTCATGATGTGGTCACCCTTAAAGAGAATTTCGCCCTCTTCGGATACTCTGACTTCGGTCTCGGGGATAAGTACTCCGACACTCCCGTCCTTATGATGGAAAGGTCTGTTAACTGCGGTACATGGAGAACACTCCGTGGTGCCGTAGCCGTTTAAGATTTCGATACCCCATGAACGGAATTCCTTTACATACATGGGATCGAGCGCAGCACCGCCGCAGATGATATATTCGAGATTTCCGCCGAATACCTTATGGATAGCGGAATAAGTTTTCTTTCTTACATCCACACCGGTCTTAAGAAGCAGATCGGTTGAAGCCATAAGACCTTTGGTAGCGGCTGTTTTGCCTTTTTTGTCGATTTCGGCCCAGATCTGTTTGTGGAAAAACTCCACGAACATGGGAACCATGAAGATGGTCTGGGGCTTGAAATCCTGCAGGTTTTTCTTTACGTACTTCGGAGACTTGTTGATATAAACAGCCTCTTCGTAGTTAACTGCCATAAAGATGCCGACGATAAGACCGAAAGCATGATGGAAGGGAAGTATTGCAAGAACATTTCCCGAAGGCAGATAAAGCTGACAAGTACGGTTAATTTCAAAAGCGATATTCCTGTTGGTAAGCTCAACGCCCTTACTCTTTCCTGCTGTACCGGATGTGAAAAGAATTGCAGCGGTCTTTTCGGGAATAATCTGGTATGTAAGGAAATCGTTGTTCTTTTCCTTAAGTAATTTTCTTCCTTCATAAAGAATGGTATCGAAAGTTCCGAGATCAAATACCTTTTTTACGAGCTTGGTATCAACCTTTTCGATATACTGGTCGGTTACTAAAGCATAGTCAACATCGGCGAGTTTGAGAAGTTCGGATATTTCATTTGCGGGAAGGCTCTTGTCGATAGCTACCGCAACGTTACCGCCGTTTACGCATGCAAGGAAAGATACGAGCCACTCGTATGAGTTCTTTCCGATAATGGCAACATGTTTATCTTTGATTTTGTTTTTGTACATCCATGTACCGAATGCGTTGATATCTTCTTTTAAGTCGTGATATGTTTTGCGCATTTCACCGGTTTCGCAGGGGTATACAAAAGCAATTTTATCAGGTGCATCTGCTGCCTTTGTAAGAATTAAATCCTTTAAATCCGAGATGTCTTCAAGAACGTCATAGTAAGGGTATTTTTTGTTTTTCATTTATTTTTTCCTTTCGGTAATTTTTGATAGAAAACGATGATAAAAATAAAGAATACACCGAGTACCATTATACTAAATTTAGAGGTTTATAACAAGTCAAAATCCCTTTTTCAGATAATGTCCGCATCCTTTAAAGCCTTCTTAAAATCGGTTATTTTCATGTCGTAGGAATCAACAACCGAGAGAAGCTTTTTGGTATCCGCCACCGAATGATAACTGCCTTTTCCGGACACTTTTTTCTTGATTTCCTGCCACTTCGGATAGTATTCAAAAGCTTCAAAAAACAAATCAATGGCATTCTTATCAAGATTGTCGTAGCTTGAGGCCAATGTCTCGCCGTCGCCTTCTTTTATGAGCTTCTGAGCAATCACATAACCTTTGTCGAGAGCGGCATCCATATAGTGGAGTGTCACGCCTCTGGGTGTGCCTTCGGCGATGCTCCAAAGGTTAGGAGAAGCACCGCGGTTGTAAGGCAGATACGAGTTATGCAGATTAACCACATTTCCGCCTAAAGCCGACAGTATTTCTTCGGACAGAATATATTTGTATGTGTAGCTTACGGTCAGATCGAAATTTCCGCTTTCGCAGAAAGAAACATCGAGCCGTTCGCTCATTCTTACAACCTCATGCCCCATCTCTTCGAGTTTTTCGAAAAGAGGAAGAGCGCAGTCGTTATTGTACAAGCCGAGTATTTTCATTTTTTATCCTTTTCAGAGAACGGGTTATTTTAAAAATTCTTCGGTAATCGGTTCGCCGCGTTTAAGGCTTCTAACGGCTTTCCTGCCGATGAGTTCGTTTAAATGCTTGGGCAGAATTCCGTAGCCCGGACGGATGGCCTTTACGTTTTCATATGTAAATTCTTCGCCTTCGGCGATGTCTTTAACAGCAAAGAGGCTTCTTCTGAAAATCGTTGAGCTTCGCTCTTTTTCGGAGAGCGTGTAGTCGGGACCTTTTGCAATTCTTGTAGCGTTTCTTACATCCGAAACCATCTTTGCAAAATCCTTCATGCTCATGGAAAACTTGCTGTCGGCACTCTCTATTCCGGGAAGGCAGACGTGCTTTTCAACCACGCATGCACCCAAGGATACTCCGACTACTGCGCCGAGGCTTCCTTCGGAGTGATCGGAAAGACCTATCGGAAGATTGAAGCGTTTTTTCATGTCGGGAATGTTGCCAAGATGCATTTCGTCCCAGGGTGCAGGATATGCACTGCAGCATTTAAGAAGAATAATCTGTTCGTTGCCGGCTTTTCTGCACGCGGCAATGGCATCTTCGATTTCCTCGGGACTTCCCATGCCTGTCGAGATAATCATCGGCTTGCCTTTAGAAGCGGCGTATTCGACGAGGGCTAAATCAACCATTTCGAAGCTGGCGATTTTATACGCTTCCACTCCGAGTTTTTCAAGAAAATCCACGCCTGCATTGTCAAAAGGTGTGGAGAGAAAATCTATATTGCATTTTTTGCATTCATCCTTGATTGCCTTATGCCATTCGTAAGGAGTGCAGGCATCCTTGTAAAGATCGTAGAGCTTGTAGCCGCCCCAGAGACCGCCCTTTAACTTAAAATATTCGTTGTCGCAGTCAATGGTTAAACTGTCCGCCGTATAAGTCTGGATTTTGACGCAGTCGGCACCTGCTGCAGCAGCCTGTCTTACAATCTCTAAAGCATTGAAAACATTACCGCCGTGATTGGCGCTCATTTCGGCAATTACATATACTTCGCCGTTGTTTATTCTGTCATAAATATGAAACATTCCGACACCTCGCAGGTGGCATTTTCACACCGTTTTTTCGTATGCCACATTTGATGTCATTATACCATAAAAGCCCCCCTATTCGCAAAAAAGGTTAAGATTGTGTCTTTTTCGTTAAATATAATGACTTTTTGCTTATTTTCTGTTAAATTATTAAATGGTGTCTTATGTGCGGTTATTAGCGCTCATAAAAGATAAAACAATAAATTTGACAAGGTATTGTAATGAAAACCGGACTTATACTTGAGGGCGGCGGACTTCGCGGAAGTTTCAGCGCCGGTGTGCTGGATGTTTTTATAAGAGAAGGAATAACTTTCGATTATGCCTGCGGCGTATCTGCAGGTGCGGGAGTGCTTTACAATTTTATAGCGGGACAGGAAGGACGTACTAAGCAGGTCTTTTTATGTCCGAGGGAACATTCTTATTACGGCTTCAGAGAATTATGCAGAAGCGGCCATTTTATGAATCTTAACAAACTCTACGGTGAAATGGCTTTTGAAGAACCCCCTTTTGAATTTGAAAAATACTTCGCGTCCGAAACGGAAGTGGAAGTTGTTGCTACCAACTGCGTTACGGGCAAAGCGGAATATTTAAAAGATAACGGTACGATAGACAGTCTTTTTGACTGCGGCCGTGCGACAGGATCGCTTCCTTTTATCAGCGGTCCTTATAAAATAGGCGATAACTATTATATGGACGGTTCCGTATCGGATCCCGTACCCATTAAAAGAGCCATGGAAAAAGGTTGCGACAGAATCGTTGTCGTTTCCACCAAGGCAGAGGGCATGAATCCTTCAAACATGAAAAAATACCTTCCGGCAATGAAGGTAAAATATCCGAGATTCAAAGGCTTCAGAGATTCCATCAGAAACAGAATACCGCTTCTTTTAGGGCAGTATGAAATGATGGAAGAGATGGCCAAGGAAGGCACGGTGCTTATTTTCCAGCCCGAGGGCAGATGGGATGTTTCCCACATGGAAAAAGATATCGAAAAAATACATGCTCTTTATGATGAGGGCGTAAGAGAAGCCAACGTCAGACTTGAGGAAGTTAAAAAGTTTATTAGTGAATAAGTGAGCAGGTTATGCAGCAGTCAGGCAAAACAATCAGTGTAGGCGTGGACATCGGTTCCACCACCGCAAAAATCGTAATTCGAGACGGCGAGGAAGTTTTATATAAAAAATACGAGAGACATTACTCTCAGGTAAGACAGAAAACCTTAGAACTCCTAAAAGAAGCCGAACCGTATTTAAGCGGCAAAAAAATAAAGATAGCAATTTCCGGTTCCGCGGGACTCGGCGTGGCAGAAATCGCCAGACTCCAGTTCGTGCAGGAGGTTTATGCCACATTCGCTTTGGTAGAGGAGAAAGAACCCGATACCGAAGTGGTAATAGAGCTTGGCGGAGAGGATGCCAAAATCATCTTCCTAAAAGGCGGAGTTGACGAGAGAATGAACGGAACCTGTGCCGGCGGTACAGGCGCTTTTATCGACCAGATGGCGTCTCTTTTAAACGTAACTCCCGATGAACTCGACGAAATGAGCCTTAAGTGCGAAAAGGTTTATCCTATCGCATCAAGATGCGGCGTATTCGCTAAAACGGACATTCAGCCCCTTATCAATCAGGGCGTTTCAAAGAACGATATAGCTGCAAGTATCTATATGGCAGTCGTAAACCAGACGATTGCAGGATTAGCACAGGGCAGAAAAATAAAAGGTAAGGTAATGTTCCTCGGAGGCCCTCTCTTTTACAATCAGGGCTTAAGAAAAGCTTTCAGGGAAACGTTAAAGCTTGAAGACAACAACGCTCTTTTTCCCGAGTATTCGCTTTATGCGGTTGCTCTCGGTGCTTCGATTTTCGCTGAGAAATCCGAAAAGACTTACGAGTACGGCAAACTCATCGAAATGATGGAAGACGCCGTAGCGCAGAGAAGAGAAGTTGCTCATATGAGCGCACTCTTTGAAAATGACGATGAATTAAAAGAGTTTAAAGACCGTCACGGCAAAGAAACGGTTGAATTTAAAGATATCGAAGCCTACTCGGGCGATGCATATCTTGGTATCGACTGCGGTTCCACGACCACCAAACTCGTACTTATAAACGACCGGAAGGAAATCCTCTGGCATTACTATAATTCCAACAAGGGAAATCCCGTAGACGTCGTAAAAGAAAAATTAAAAGAAGTCCGCACACTCTGCGGTGACAGAATTAAAATCCGCGCGTCGGCAGTCACAGGCTACGGCGAGCAGCTTATTTTAAACGCATTCCACGTAGACAGAGGACTCGTGGAAACCATGGCACATTTCATGGCTTCAAAACAGTTCCTTCCGAATGTGGATTTCATCCTTGATATCGGCGGTCAGGATATCAAGTGTATAAAGATCAAAAACGAAGCGGTCGACAGTATCATGCTAAACGAAGCGTGTTCTTCGGGCTGCGGTTCGTTCATCGAGACCTTTGCCAAATCAATGGGCTATGATTCAAAAGAATTCGCTAGTCTCGGACTTAAGGGAAATGCACCCGTGGATTTAGGCTCCAGATGTACGGTATTTATGAACTCGTCCATCAAACAGGCTCAGAAAGACGGTGTTTCCGTTGAAAACATTTCCGCCGGAATCTCCGTATCGGTTATTAAAAACGCAATTTACAAGGTTATCAGAGCCAACTCTCCGACAGAGCTCGGCGAGCATATAGTCGTTCAGGGCGGTACGTTCCTTAACGACGCGGTTCTTCGCGCGTTCGAAAAAGAAATCGGCCACAATGTCGTTCGTCCCGCCATCGCAGGTATCATGGGCGCGTACGGCGCAGCCATTTATTCAATGGGGCTCGACCTCGAGGAATCGACACTCTTGTCTCTTGAGAACCTTGAAACCTTTACACATACTTCCAAAGCAGCAGTGTGCCAGGGCTGTGGCAATCACTGTGCGCTTACGATAAACATCTTCTCGGACGGCGGCAAATATATCTCCGGCAACAGATGCGAGAAGATGACCTCAAAGGGCAAAATCGATGAAAAGCTCAATCTCTACGAGTTTAAGAGACAGTATTTTATGAGCCTTACCGCTCCTTTCGAGGAAAACAAAAAGGTCATCGGTATGCCGCTTCAGCTCGGTATGTACGACCTTGCACCGCTTTGGGTCGGAATATTCGAAAACCTCGGATTTAACGTAAAACTCTCCGGACTTTCCTCGAGAGAAACGTATCTTTTAGGACAGGACAGCATTCCTTCCGACACCGTCTGCTACCCCGCAAAGGTAATGCACGGCCATATAGAAATGCTCGTAAAAGAAAAGGTAGATGCAATCTTCGCACCCTGCCTTACCTACAATATTGACGAAAAGGCCGGCGACAACCATTACAACTGCCCCGTAGTTGCATATTATCCCGAACTTTTAAGAGTAAATATGGATATCCTAAACGATGTCGAATATTTGGCACCTTTCTTAAGTGTTACCAGCGAGGAAGAGCTTGCAAGAGAATTATCGATTTATCTTCCCGAAACACTTGTTAAGGCAGATAAAAAGCGCTTACTTGAGGCAGTAAAAGCGGGCTTTGCAAAATACAATAAATACAAAGAAGATCTCTACGCCGAGACCGAAAGAATCATCACAAGAGCCAGAGAATTAAACAAAAAAATTATGGTTCTTGCCGGAAGACCTTACCACATCGATCCCGAAATCGGTCACGGAATAGATTTGCTTGCATGCAGCCTTGGATTTGCGGTAATTACCGAAGAATCCATCGCGCCCAGAGTAGGAAAGGTACCCACCAACGTACTTAATCAGTGGACCTTCCATCAGAGACTTTACAGAGCGGCCAATTATGCGGTAACGCAGAAAGACATGGAACTCGTACAGCTCGTATCCTTCGGTTGCGGTATCGACGCAATCACGACGGACGAAGTAAGATCCATCGTGGAAAAAGCAGGCAGAATTTACACACAGATAAAAATAGACGAAATCAACAATCTCTCGGCAGTCAATATAAGACTTCGTTCTTTGCTTGGCGCGCTTGAGATGAGAGAGGGCAGGGAATAAATGAACGACGCCGAAAGAGTGGAATTTACCGCGGAAATGAAAAAGGATTACAAAATCCTTATACCTACAATGCTTCCGCGTCACTTAAAAATGCTGGCTTCCCTGATGAGAGTGTACGGCTATGATGCAGAGTTGCTCGAAAACAGCGGAAGAGACGTAATTGAAACCGGACTAAAATACGTGCATAACGATACATGCTATCCCGCAACACTTGTTGTAGGACAGTTTATCAATGCTTTGCAGAGCGGAAAATACGATGTTCACAAGACCGCGCTTTTCTTCACGCAGACAGGCGGCGGCTGCAGAGCATCAAACTACATTTCTCTTATAAGAAAAGCTTTAAAAAAAGCCGGCTACGGATTTATTCCCGTAATTTCTTTAAACTTCGTCGGAATGGAAAAGAACTCGGGCTTTAAAATAACCGTTCCCATGGCCAGAAGAATGCTTTACGCCGTGCTCTACGGCGACGTCATCATGACGCTCTGCAACCAGGCGAAAGCCATGGAAGTACACCGCGGAGACGCTGAGGCAAAGGCTGATTACTGGACCAAAGAACTCGTGGAACAGCTCGGAAAATCCGGTCCTTTTACCTACGGCACAATCAAAAAGAATTACAGGGCAATGGTTAAGGACTTTGCATCGATTTCGATGGTAAAGGAATCAAAGATAAAGGTCGGAATCGTCGGAGAAATCTATGTAAAATTCTCGCCGCTTGCCAACAGAGACCTTGAAAATTATCTAATCTCCGAGGGCGCAGCGCCTGAGCTCGCAGGACTTTTGGATTTCCTTCTCTTTTATGTGTACGGCCGTATCATCGAGCATGATATGTACAGAACTCATAAAAAGAGCATCGGGCTTTTAAAACTTGCTTACAAGGTCTTCTTAAGAAAGCAGAAGGACATTATCAACATCATAAAAGAAGAGAGCAGCTTCGAACCGCCCACACCGTTTGAACATACAGTCGAACTCGTAAAACCCTATATTAGCCTCGGCGTAAAAATGGGTGAAGGCTGGCTTCTGGTAGCCGAAATGATTGAGCACATCGACAACGGCACCAACAACATCATCTGCACACAGCCTTTCGGATGTCTGCCGAACCACATCGTGGGCAAGGGCGTTATGAAAATCGTCAAGGAAAAGAACCCCGGCGTAAACATTATCGCAATCGACTACGATGCATCTGCGAGCGAAATCAACCAGCAGAACAGAATCAAACTCCTTCTTGCAAACGCAAACAAGGATATCTAAACAATCATAAAAGAATCAAAGGACTGATTAGCGTCGGTCCTTTTTTTATTTCTTTTATGAGCCGTAAAGACGAACGAATTAGACATACTGCACAAATATCAATGCGAAATATCTATATCAGTTAGTAAATATATACAAAAAACTATTGATAATAAATATAATATATAGTATTATAATCACAAACCCTGTCAGAAATATCGGGACCGACTCCGCACATTCGTGCATCTTTCTCAGTGACACAGCAAAATCTAAGTACAAAAACGTCAGACTGAACGGGCGGTATGCGTTTTGGAAAGGAAGTGTTTTCTTTTGGTCCCAAATTTTCTGGCAGAAGGGTTTCAAGGGAAAGAATAAGAGGGAGAGAGGGACGTTTCGGCGTCCCTTTTTCCGTTGATAATAAGTAAGGTATGGGTTATACTTTGTTATGGAGGACTAACTCATGAAAAAAAGCTTTAAAGTGACGGGAATGAGCTGTGCAAACTGTGTGGCGAACGTCGAAAAAGCCGTCAGAAAAATCGAAGGAATAAAAGAGGTAAATGTCAATCTGGTCGAGGAGCTGATGATTGTCTCTTTTGATGAAAATAAAACAAATACCGATGTAATTGAAGAAGCCGTGAAAAAAGCCGGTTACGGCGCATCGCTTATCGGCGGCGAGAAGAAAAAGGAAGCGGAAAAAAGACAAGAGAAAGATTATAAAATCTACGGTCTTATCGCATCCGTAATTATCATAATCGCCCTCATGGTCATTGCCATGGGACCTAAATGGGATATTTCTACGAACGCGCTTTTGCAGTTTCTTCTGGTAATTCCCGTGCTCATTATCAACAGACACTTTTTCGTAAACGCGTTTAAGGCATTAAGATCGGGCGGAACCAACATGGACGTTCTGGTATCGCTCGGTTCTTCGTGTGCGCTCATCTACAGTCTGTTCGGACTTTTTATGATTTTAATATGCTGTGAAAAAGGCAATCTTGAGCACGCAGAGCACTATTCGATGAACCTTTATTTTGATTCGGCCGGAATGATTTTAACGCTCGTATCGGTCGGCAAATATCTCGAATCAAAATCTAAAAGAAAAACCAAGGACGCTATCGAAGGTCTTATAGATATGTGTCCCAAAAAGATAATAAGAATAGCAACCGACAAGGACGGAAACGAAAAAGAAGAAACCGTTGCTCTTGAAGACATCAAAAAAGGCGATGTAATTCTTATTTCAAAGGGCGAAGCCGCAAGCGTGGACGGAACCATAATTTTTGGAAGCGCATTCTTTGACGAGTCCGCGATAACGGGCGAGAGCGTAGCCGTAAAGAAGGAAGTCGGCGACGAAGTCATCTCCGCCACGATGATAAAAGACGGCTATGTCAGAGTAAAAGCAGAAGGCGTGGGCGAAGAGTCGACCCTTATGAAGATAGTCAAAATGACCAAGGAAGCGGGAGCCACCAGGGCGCCTATCGCGAGACTTGCGGATAAAATCTCGGGCATTTTCGTTCCCGTGATTATAGTCATTGCGTTAATTACTTTCGTTGTTTGGCTCATTATTTCCAAAGATTTTGTCACGGCTTTCTCAAACGGAATTTGCGTGCTGGTAATTTCCTGCCCCTGCGCGCTCGGCCTTGCAACACCCGTTGCAATCACGGTCGGAATGGGCATAGGTGCGAAAAAGGGCATACTTTTTAAGAGCGCCGAAAGCCTTGAAAGATTAAAGAACACCGACACCGTTGTCTTCGACAAGACCGGAACCATTACCAAGGGCATTGTATCCGTCGAAGGCGAAGTCAGCATGGACGAAGTCAGGGAAACCTCGCCCCTTGCAATGAAGCTCCTAAAAGAAATGGGCCTCGAAACCGTAATGCTTACGGGCGACAAAAAAGACAAGGCATTAAAAATCGCCGAAGAAGCAGGCGTTTCATCTGTCAGATACGAACTTAAACCCGAGGACAAGGCAGGCATCGTAAAAGAACTTCAGAGCGAAGGCAAAAAGGTCCTTATGGTCGGCGACGGAATAAACGACGCGCCGGCGCTTGCCACGGCAGAAGTCGGAATGGCTATGGGAGCGGGTAAGGATATTGCGATTGAATGCGCAGACGTTGTGCTTATGCACAGCGATCTTTTAGACGTAATCCGCGCCATCCGCCTTTCGAAGAAAACGATACTCAACATCAAGGAGAACCTTTTCTGGGCATTCTTTTACAATGTCCTGATGATACCCGTGGCAGCAGGCGTAATGCAGCCCTTAATCGGCCTTAAGCTTAATCCGATGATTGGAGCTGCCTGCATGAGCTTAAGCAGTATCTGCGTGTGTCTTAATGCGCTAAGACTGATGAGCGTGAGACTTGATAAGGATTTAAACGTAAATTATAATGTAATAGGTTGCGAATGCAATATAGAGAAAACAGAAAGCGGGGAAAAAGACATGATCAGTTTTGCCGTTAACGGAATGATGTGCGCTCACTGCAAGAAGCGCGTTGAAGATACACTTAATGCCATCGACGGAGTAATATCCGCAGAGGCAGATTTAGAGAAAAAGAGCGTAAGCGTTGAAACCGACGGAAGCGTTTCCGAAGACGCTTTAAAGGCTGCTGTAAAGGAAGCCGGATACGAAGTATAAATTCCACAAAACAGGGAAATGAAATCGTATATTAAATGAGGGTGAGATGACAGATATATGTGTTATCGGCGGTGGTCCCGCCGGTGTTTTTGCCTGCTTTTTTGCGGCGAATGAAAATAATAAAGTCACTCTGATTGAGCGAAACGAGGATGTGCTTAGGAAACTTCTTTTAACCGGCAACGGAAAGTGCAACTATTCCAATTCCGATTTAAAAAGCGAGTTCTACAACTTCGGCAAAGATCATCCGTATTCGACATTAATCGAGGAGTTTGAATCCGAAAAACTCGAAGAGTTTTTTATGGACCGCGGAATGCCCACATACGCGAAAAACAACTGCAAATATCCGCGAAGCGAGAGAGCGGAAACCGTAAAAAACGTGCTTTCCGAGATGCTTGCGGAAAAAAAGATTGAAGTGATTACAGGCAGAAAAGTTGTTTCCGCAGAAAAACGTCAGGGTACGCACTTTGCTTTGAAATTTGAAGACGGCGGAAAGATAGAATGCAAAAAGCTTATCATTGCGACAGGCGGTAAAGCCTATCCTTCGACAGGCTCCGACGGCGGCGGTTACAGACTCGCAAGAGCACTCGGCCACACTGTGACTTTTACATACCCCGTGCTTACCAGACTTTTTACGGAAGATAAGGCCGTAAAAGATATGGCGGGAGTCAGATTCAAAGCGAAGGTTTCGGCAGTGGTTGAGGGAGAAGTGATTTCGTCCGAAGAAGGCGAGCTTCAGTTTACCGAAAACGGACTCTCCGGAATCTGCATTTACAATTTAAGCAGATACCTCTCAAAGCCTATCGAGGACGGCTTAAACTGCAACGTGGTTGTGGACTTTATGCCCGAGATGGCTAAAGAGAGCATGGACTATTACATTGAAAAACTGATTCAGAAAAACAAGGACTGGCGCGGTCTTTTAGCAAATATTTTCGGAGAAAAAACAGCCGGTCTCATTTATAAAAGAATCGTATCCGAGGCCAACGGTGCGACGGGAAAAGACCTTATTTCCCATTTTACGAACGGTATAAAAAATTATAAAATCAAAATCTCCGGTCACGATTCGTTCAGCAATGCGCAGGTTACAAAGGGCGGTGTAAGCATCGATGAGGTCGATGAAAACATGGCTTCCAAAATCTGTCCGGGACTTTTCTTTGCGGGAGAAGTACTCGACGTGGACGGAAAGTGCGGAGGATATAATCTCCATTTTGCTTTTGCATCAGGCAGAAGAGCCGGCTTAAGCGCAGGAGAATAAACAGGAGAGTGAGATATGAAAAAGAAACAGATTTTTGCCGTAGCGGCAGCAGTTACCATGAGTATGGCACTTGTCGGATGTACTCTTTCCACACCCTTCCAGATTATGGACGGGGACGGAATGATTAATGAAGATCCGACTGCAAATCAGACACCCGATCCCGTTAAGCCCGGGGGAGGAGAAGACGATGGCGGTAATACAAATAACCCCGATATTAACGTGCCCGCAAATACCGTAGATAACGGTGCGATTATCGATTCTTTTATAAACGGTGAAACCAAGGCTAAATTTGACCATGTCATTGCGGATGAGGATACATACTATTCTCTCGATGAAATGGTAACTGCACGCGGCGAGGAACTCTTAAACTGGTTCGCATATGATGAAGAGCATACTGTAAGTTATACCGTTACAGTCAATTATGCTTATATCGAC
>JAGCVT010000137.1 GCA_017962225.1 Lachnospiraceae bacterium | reverse complement strand
TAAATTTAATCCAATCAAGTCCTGCTTTTCCGCGAATGAATATTCGTGTAAATATTCTTCGATATTTTTTATCCGGCTGTCGGAATAAATTTCATTATTTCTTTCAAGTTCCGATTCCGAACGCATATTCATAAAAGTAACTGTAATTATGAAAACGATAATAACAATCGGTATCGATATTAAATATTTAGGAATAAAAACTTGGATAAAGTTTTTTCGTTTGTTTTTAGCCATAATACTTCCTCCGCTTTAATCGGTCAGTTTGTATCCTTTTGAAATGATGGTCTTAATCTGGGCTCCTGCGTTTCCGAGAGATTTACGAAGTTTTTTGATATGGTTGTCGACAACTCTGTCGCCGCCCTCGTACTCGTAGCCCCAGATGGTGTTAAGCAGCGTATTCCTGCTTATTACCCAGTCTTTGTGTTTTGCAAGATACGAAAGAAGTTCGAACTCTTTTGGCGCCAGTTCAACGGTTTTTCCGTCAGCGATTACTTCCATTGAATTGAAGTTGATTGTAATTGCTCCGACGGTAACGGAATCGTCAATTACCGTGCCCTTGGCCCTGTTTAAAAGTGCAATGCATTTTGCGTATAAAGTAGCGAGCGAAAAAGGTTTTAAAACGTAATCGTCACACCCGGTTTCAAACCCTGCAAGAACGTCTTCTTCGAGAGTTCTGGCCGTCAGGAAAATTACCGGAACATCACTTTTTTTACGAATCATTCTGCATAAAGAAAAGCCGTCCAGATAGGGAAGCATAACGTCTAAAAGAATCAGATCGTATTCGTTTTCCGATATCATTTCCTCTGCGATAAGTCCGTTTTCAGCCGCAAAAAACTCAAAGGTATTGTCTGTCCTCGAGGTAAAATAGTCTTCGATTATTTCGCGAATCTGTGCGTCGTCTTCAACACAAAGCATTTTGTAATTCATAGCTCGGACCTCATTTCATGACTTTATGATACAAAGCGGATGTATCCTTTGTGTATCCTTAGCGTAAAATGATTATAACATGATAAACATTCTTACGTATTGTCTAACAGGGAAATTCATTTTATAATTTTCCCAGATTTGTTTTTATTTTTTTACGAAAGGAAAAGAAAAATGGTAAAACACGTAATTGTCTGGACACTTAAAGATGAATATTCAGCTGAAGAAAAAGAGAACATAAAAAAAGGCATAAAAGAGGGCCTCGAAGGCTTAAAGGGAAAGGTTCCCGGAATCGTTGAAATCAAGGTTGAAATAAGCGGTCTTGATTCTTCAAACACTGATTTAATGCTTGATTCGACATTCGAAAACGAAGATGCGTTAAAGAGTTATTCAGTTCATCCCGAGCACGTAAAAGTTGCAACAGAAAAGGTAAGACCTTTCACAAAAATCAGAAGCTGCTTTGACTACGAAGTATAAAAAGGATATTAAATGAGTGCAGTTTTAACACTAAAAAAGAATGAAGGAAGACTCCTTAAAGCCGGCGGAGCATGGGTTTTCGACAATGAAATCGAAAGCATTTTAGGCGAGTATGAAAACGGTGATATAGTCATCATAAAAGACAATGACGGCATCACTCTCGGCAAAGGTTTTATCAACGATAATTCAAAAATCAGGGTAAGACTTTTATCAAGAAATGCAGACACCGAAATCGACAGAAAGTTCTTCAGAATGCGTGTCGAAGATGCATGGAATTTCAGAAAATCCGTGATGAACGAGAACACCGAAGACGGTCTTAATTCGCTTAGAATCATATTCGGCGAGGCCGATTTCTTACCCGGCCTGACAGTTGATAAATACAACGATGTGCTGGTAGTTCAGTCGCTTGCGTACGGAATCGATTGCTTCAAGGAAGTTATAATCGAAGAGTTAAAAGACGTTCTCAAAAAAGACGGCATCATCATAAAAGGCGTATACGAAAGGTCCGACGCCACAGTCAGAAAAAAGGAAGGCATGTACCTTCACAAAGGCTTTATCGGTGAAGAATTTGACACGATGGTGCCAATCAGCGAGAACGGCATTAAATATAATGTCGATGTTGTAAACGGTCAGAAAACAGGCTTTTTCTTAGACCAGAAATACAACCGTCTGGCAATGCAGAGACTCTGCAAAAGCGTCTTAGGAAACGAAGAAAACTTAGGCGGAAAAGGCACGCTTAAAGTCCTCGACTGCTTCACTCACATGGGTACTTTTGCACTTAACTGTGCGTACGCCGGAGCAACCGATGTAACGGGTTTGGACATATCCGAATTTGCCGTATCGCAGGCTACCGAAAATGCAAAAACAAACGGCCTTTCAGAGAGCGCAAAATTCAGATGTGCGAACGTTCTCGACGAACTTCCCAAGCTTGAAAAAGAAGGCGAGAAATTCGATATTGTAATACTCGATCCGCCTGCTTTTACGAAGTCGAGAGAAGCCACAAAAAATGCAATAAAAGGCTACCGTGAAATCAATATGAAGGGCATGAAACTCGTGCGTGACAAAGGCTTTTTCGCAACCTGTTCCTGCTCGCATTTTATGACAGAAGAACTGTTTAAACAGACGATTTTGCAGGCAGCAAAAAGTGCGAGAAAACGCCTTAAACAGATAGAATTCCGCACACAGGCGCCCGACCATCCGATCCTCTGGGCGGCTGACGAATCCTATTATTTGAAGTTTTTAATATTCCAGGTTACGGATGAAAAGTAAACAGAAGTGGTCCTAAGGGGCCACTTTTTTAATATGCAATTTTATTGTATAATAGGTGGGTATTAAATTTATGTATGGAGGGATACAATTATGGAATTAACGGGATTATGGGAAGTTTGTTCCGCACAGATTTTTGACATGAACGAAATGGAAATGGTGTGGAAAACGAGAGAAGAAGCGGCTGCCATCGAAGACGATATGAGCAAGATGGTTTTTGGCACGCTTTTTGAATTTAAGGACGGCGGCATTTTAAACATGATGATGAAAGGGCCCGCTGCGGATTCGGTTCCCAAGGACGAGCTTGATGCTGCGGTTAAGGTCGGAAAAGTAGTTGTTGAAGACGGATACTGCTACATCTGCGATGCAAAGAACTGGAAAGAAGAAGACGGTAAAATCCTTATTGACAGCAAGGAAGAGGGCGAAGTTTTCGGCGAAAAAATCGATCCCTGGAGAGAAGTGATTGAAGAGGGCAACACCCTTATAGTTCTTGATAATTATCAGATTGTAAAAATAGGCGAGACTCCGACTTCTGTTCGTAAAAAAGAAGCAAAGGTTTTAACACCCGAAATGCTTGAAGCAGTCGGAACCTACAAAGGTTTATATACCAAAATGGTTTGTGATGAAACCAAAAATGAAGAAGAATTTTCACTTGAATTAAAAGATGACGGAACCGGCATTTCCAAGAGAAACGGCCT
>JAGCVT010000014.1 GCA_017962225.1 Lachnospiraceae bacterium | reverse complement strand
CAACAAGATTCAGCGTTACAAAGGTCTTGGTGAAATGGATGCGGACCAGCTCTGGGAAACAACCATGGATCCCGAGCACAGAATATTAAAGAGAGTTACGATGGACGGCGAAGTAGAGTCCGAGACAGACCTTACATTTACCGTACTTATGGGTGATAAAGTTGAACCCAGACGTGAATTTATCGAAGAGAACGCTAAATTTGTAAAGAATCTGGATATATAAGAAATAGAAGTATGGGAATATTATATATTGTTATTCAGGTAATAATTTTATATTTTTTTATTCTTGCCCTTGTCGAGAAAAACTATAAACCTGCAGTAATTTTAGGAATTCTTTTACTTGGAAGCATAGCTCTGGAATTTTTGGCTTACTGGGCTATAAAAGATTTTATACAAGCAAGACCTTAATAAAAAATGATGAAGTGTTTTTAACACGGAGGCAAAATGGAAGATAATATTTTTGACAAAATTGAAGAAGTTGACCTCAAAAAAACGATGGAAGACTGCTATATCGATTATGCGATGAGTGTAATCGCTGCGCGTGCGCTTCCCGACGTCAGAGACGGTCTCAAACCTGTTCAGCGTAGAGTTTTATACTCAATGGTTGAACTCAATAACGGACCTGACAAGCCTCATCGTAAATCGGCTCGTATTGTCGGTGATACAATGGGTAAATATCACCCTCACGGCGATTCATCCATCTACGGTGCTTTGGTTAACATGGCTCAGGACTGGTCAATGAGAGCACCTTTGGTAGACGGACACGGAAACTTCGGTTCGGTCGACGGCGACGGCGCTGCTGCAATGCGTTATACGGAAGCAAGACTTTCAAAGATTTCAATGGAACTTCTTGCTGATATCTATAAAGATACGGTTGATTTCGTTCCCAACTTTGACGAAACCGAAAAAGAACCCACGGTTCTTCCTTCCAGATATCCGAACCTTTTGGTAAACGGTACAACAGGTATCGCTGTTGGTATGGCTACAAATATTCCGCCTCACAACCTTCGCGAGACCATCAATGCGGTTGTTAAAATCATCGACAACCAGGTAGAAGAAGACAGAAGTACAGAAATTGATGAAATCATGGATATCATCAAAGGACCGGACTTCCCTACCGGAGCAATGATTTTAGGAACAAGAGGAATCGAAGACGCATACAGAACCGGCCGTGGCAAAATCAGAGTCCGCGCCGTAACGGATATCGAAACTCTTCCTAACGGAAAGAACAGAATCATCGTTACCGAACTTCCTTACATGGTTAACAAGGCAAGACTTATCGAAAAGATAGCCGAGCTCGTAAAAGATAAAAAACTTGACGGTATCACAGATCTTCGCGACGAGACAAACCGTGAAGGTATGAGAGTTGTAATTGAACTTAGAAAAGATGTTAACCCCAACATCATGCTTAACAATCTTTTCAAACATACACAGCTTCAGGATACTTTCGGCGTAATAATGCTTGCGCTTGTTAATAACGAGCCCAAGGTTCTTAATATCTTACAGATGCTCGAGTATTATCTCGATCATCAGAAAGAAGTTGTTACAAGAAGAACAAAATTCGATCTTAACAAGGCAGAAGAGAGAGATCACATTTTACAGGGTCTCTTAATTGCCCTCGATAATATCGATGAAGTAATCAATATCATAAGATCGAGTGCCAATACCCAGGAAGCCAAGACAAGATTAATCGACAGATTCGAACTTTCGGATGCACAGGCTCAGGCAATCGTCGACATGAGACTTAAAACTCTTACCGGTCTGGAAAGAGAAAAGCTTGAGAACGAGCACAAAGAATTACTCGAAAAAATCGCTTACTTAAAGAGCATTCTTGCAGATGAAAAGGTTCTCCTCGGAGTAATCAAGGACGAAATCCTTCTTATCGCTGAAAAGTACGGCGACGACAGACGTACAAAGATCGGATATGATATTTACGATATCACCAACGAAGATTTAATTCCTAACGAAAATACCGTAGTTGCAATGACTTCACTCGGATACATCAAGAGAATGACAGTCGACAACTTTAAGTCGCAGCACAGAGGCGGCCGCGGTATCAAGGGAATGAATACAATAGAAGATGACTATATCGAAGATCTTTTGATGACCACGACACATCATTACATTATGTTCTTTACAAACATGGGCCGTGCGTACAGACTTAAGACCTACGAAATTCCCGAATCCGGCAGAACTTCAAGAGGCGTTGCAATTGTTAACCTCTTACAGTTAAATCCCGGAGAGAAGATTTCGGCTATCATTCCTATCAAGGAATATGACGAATCCAGAAATCTCTTCATGGTAACCAAGAAGGGTACCGTTAAGAAGTGCCATATTACGGACTTCTCCAACATCAGAAAGAACGGACTTCTTGCAGTAAGCTTAAGAGACGACGATGAACTTATCGAAGTTAAGTCAACAGATAAAGATACACTCATCTACCTCGTAACAAAACAGGGTATGTGTATCTGCTTCAAAGAAACCGATGTAAGATGCATGGGCAGAACCGCTATGGGTGTAAGAGGTATGAACCTTGCGGACGGCGATGAAATCATCGGTATGCAGCTTGATCACCAGGGCGAAACACTTCTTATCGCTTCCGAACTCGGTATGGGCAAGAGAACCAAACTCGAAGAGTTCAATGTTCAGAAGCGTGGCGGTAAGGGCGTAAGATGCTACAAGATTACCGAAAAGACCGGTGATGTAGTCGGTGTTAAGGCCGTTAACGACGATCACGAAATTATGATGATTACCTCAGCCGGAATCATTATCCAGATTCCTATGGATGACGTATCAATCATCGGCAGACATACATCCGGCGTTAAACTTATCAACCTTGAAAAGGGCGTAAAAGTTGCGAAGATTGCAAAAGTACGTGAAAAGATAAGTGACGGTAACGTTGAATATGATGAGATTGACGATGCACTTGAGGATATTCCCGAGGCAGAGGAAATCGAAGACGAAAACCTTATTTTCCCCGTTGAGGAAGAAGAGGACGAATAAAGTCTGAACTTTTATGGGCTCCCGCCTGACGGCGGGAGCTTTTTTAAAAGAATATACAAAGGTGATTTTATGAATTCTAAAGAAGAAAAACTCTTAAAAATTGGTGAACTGGCGAAGCTTTCGGGTGTTTCCGTTAAAGCTTTACATGTTTATGAGAAAAAGGACATCATAAAACCGGTTTGGATAGATGAGAATACGGGCTATCGTTATTACTCACCGGATCAGTTCCGTCTGGTGGAGGCTCTGATAGAATTACAGGACATGGGTTTTACATTGGATGAGATTTCAAAGATTTTGTCCGGTAAATGCTCAAAAGATGAGGTTTCGTCCATGTTTGACGAGAAAAAGGTTCTTTTACAGGAGAGGATCTGGAAACTCGAGGCAAAAATCAAGGAATTGTCTGTAATAAAGGACAGAATGAACGAGGGAAAAGAGGCCGATCGCATAAAAGAAATGACCGATGAAGAAAGAGCTGCTTTCCTCGCAAAACTGGTTGTCATTAATGAAGAAGGTGTTAGACAATTTTTAAGTGAAATACTCTGGTTATAAAAAACGGACAACTTGATTTTATTTTGTCCACTATTATATTTTAAATTTTCAGGTGAAATTTCATATTTTGACCGACTTTTTATCAAAATTCTGTAATTTGTCTGCCTAAAATCTAGAATTTGACAGTATAAAAATAGTAAAAAACAGATTACAATACAATATGACAAAGGTAGGACACTTGAGTGTCAAAAACAACCTTCGACTTATTGTTTTTTGTAATTTGTTTTTTATTTTTGAATTATGACACCAGCTGCAATCGTTAACTTTATAATGGAGAATGGAATTTCAATTGTAGGAATAGTCATGATCCTGTTGTTTGCAGTTTTCTCATTCATTTTGAATGTTGTTTTCCCGGCAATTAACAATGGTAATTCAAAGAAAAAAACAAAACACCAACATTGATATTAAATTTTATTTAATATAACATATCCCTCTTCCATAATAAGAAATGCTCACTGAACTTAGTTCGGTGAGCATTTCTCCTTTTATGAGGTTTTCCGCTTAATTCTTTTCAGAATCTAAGATTTCTTCAATTCTCGAAGCTCCGGAAAGATTGGTTTTCATACCGTTTAGACCGGCGTTTACGCAGAGGATGCCTTTCATTATTTCTCCGCGGTACTGCGTGATCTTAAATAGCTGTGCTAAATCTTTTACGCCCGTTCCCATCATAAAATTACCGAATAAAAGCAGTAACAGATAACCGGTATTTCCGGAAATAATAGTGAAGAATGACGACCAGGCTGTGAGAGTATGGGCTTTTACATTCTGGCGGAGGATTTCTTTGCTGGCTTCTTCGACTTCTTTAAGCACTATTTCTTCACCGTCGAAAACATTTATTGAATCATTCGCATCGACAATCGGTTCAATCCAGTTGGTGTAATCCGCGTATGCTTCCTGGGCTTTTTTCCTGTAATATGGAATTTTTCTTATGATAACGACGCTGCTTAAAATAAAGAAGGGCACCGTTATAAGAATCGCCAGAAGGTAGAGGGAAGAGTTTAAGATTACCAGGACAACGGACGATAAAACGATATTAAATGTCGCAATTGCAACGTGCATGAAATTTATCGGAGTCGTCAGGTAGTCGTTTACGCGGTCGACATCGTTGTTAAGCCTCGTGATCCAGTCGCCTGCGGAGTACTTTTCCATTTCCTGGCCGTTACGGGATAAAATGTGTTCAAGCAGTCTGTTTCTGAGCCTTTTCTGCAAAAGCATGTCCGCTTTTATCGAAACCGTAGCCCAGATAGAGACATTATATCCGAAAAGAAGGATGGTAAAGAAAAGGAAAATGCCGAAATTTTTCCACAGGTTTTCGCCCTGTCCGTTCTCGGTCAGACGTAAGAAAGATTCAAGCATATTGGCGGAGAGAACGGCGCTCAAAAAATCAAAAGGAAGGCGCAGTATGAGAATGAGAGCGAAGAATTTATGAATCTTTAAATCTTTTAAAATTTTCCATTCGATTTTGTTCATAGCTTATCCCTTAATTATGCTTCAGAAAGTTTTCCGTTTTCCATTAAGTAAATTCGGTCGTAGCCTTCGAGGTGTTCTTTTCTGTGGGTAACATGAACCACTGTTTTGTCGGCGGTGAAGTGACTGATGGCTTCAAGTACCGATGCTGCATTTTCGCCGTCAAGTGCGGAGGTCGGTTCATCGAGTAAAAGGATTTTTGCGTCCTTAAACATTGCTCTTGCAATCGCAATTCGCTGCGCCTGTCCGCCGGAGAGCTCGTCCGCACGGTCGCCTAAATATGTATCAAGCCCTTCGGGCAGAGAGTCAATCCACTTATTCAGGTTGGCGGATTCGATAATCTTTTCTATTTTTTCTTTCTCGTATTCATGTCCCATTGTAATATTATCGATTATCGAAAGCGGCAAAAGCATCGGAGACTGCATAACGACGGATACTTTTTTTATGATTTCGTCGGGACGGCTTACGCCGTCAACCAGTATTTCGCCCGAAGAAGGCACATAAAGGCCTGCAATTAATTTTAGGAGCGTGCTTTTACCGCAGCCGCTTTCGCCGATGATACCGATTTTCTCGCCTTCGGCGACTGATAATGATAAGTTTTCAAAAATGACTGTGTTTTCGTATTCAAATGATACATTTTTAAGTTCAATCATATTTTTCTCCGTTTTATTCAATATCTATACGCGACAAATTAGTCGTGAATACCTTAAAATTTGCAATCCAGTTCGGCAGGTTCATAATCGACTGCGTCAGGCTTCCTTGCAGATATAAAAAGACAATCAGTGTTCCTATAAGAATGTCTCCGCGAATCACCATAAAACCGCCGACCGTCAATAAAAGAAGCAGAGGGATTTTTGATAGAATTCCCGAAAGCGTATTGTACAAAGCGGAAAGGCGTCCCATCTTCTGCCACTGTTTTTTCCAGGCGCCGAAGCGCTCGTTATAAGCATTCAGGCAAAGCTCTTCGCCGCCGAAGGTTTTAACCGAAGGGAAGGCGTGGATAATTGAGTATGCGACTTTGTTCATTTTGTTCTTTTCACCCTGTGCTTTTGACACGATACCCGAGAGACGTCGGCTTGAGAAGAAAACGTATATAAGTATAAGAAGAGTCGGAATCAGCAGTACAAATGTTAAAAGCACATTCTGTAAAAGAAGAAAAACAGTCGCGAGGATAGCCATAAAAAGCATTCCCGTGATATCAAAAAAGGTATTTGAAAGATAGCTGTTGGCCTGGGCGAGTTCGTTCTGCGCAACGGACATGGCGGAGGAGACGCTAACTTTTTCCTTTGAAGAACGTCCAATCAGTTTTTTCGCATAGCCCATTCGAAGAGTGTGAGCCATTTTTTCGGCCGAAAGTCTTCCGACGAACTGGTTTAGAAGGAGAGTAAACGAATTTGATGCGATAAAACACGCTGCAAGAATGATAAAAGAAACAGTAATCGAAGAACGACTCTGGATATTGTTGACCAGTCTGCCGATTAAATACGCAAATATCATCTGCGACAGGTTCGACAAGAGAGCGGTAAATACCGAAGCTGTAACCCAGAATTTATTTCGTTTTATTAAAACCTTTAAAACCTGCATGTTTTTTCCTCCTTAAGCCGAGTATAAACTCGGTCCTTGGGGACGAGTCAATTACCTTTGGAAAATTATTTATAAAAGACTTGAATAATCCAAATAAAAGGCGCATTATATGAAACGATAAATTGTTGTCGTAATTTTGGAAGATTTTTGGAAATGGAAGCATACAGTATATTTAAGGATCTTGCGATAATCATCATCGTTGCCAAGCTTTTCGGACTGATAGCCAGAAAATGCAAGGCTCCGCAGGTTGTCGGAGAAATAATTGCCGGTCTTTTAATCGGTCCGTGTATTTTAGGATGGGTTCAGACCAATGACTTTATTCTGCAGATGGCAGAAATCGGCGTTATTCTCCTGATGTTCTCCGCAGGACTTGAAACAAATTTAAAAGACCTCGTAAAAACAGGCCCCATGGCGTTTGGTATCGCATGCGCCGGAGTTTTTGTTCCTCTTGTGGGCGGAACGCTTCTTTATTTATGCTTTTACGGATTTGATAAAATCGGAAGCGAGCAGTTCTTCAAAGCTCTGTTTATGGGAACGATTATGACCGCGACGAGTGTTTCGATAACGGTCGAGTCGCTTCGCGAAATGGGCTATTTAAAAGGAAAAATCGGAACCACGATTCTTAATGCGGCTATTATCGATGACGTAATCGGTATGATTGTTTTAACCGTTGTTATAGGATTTTATGATTCAGCGGCAAAACCCATAACGGTCGTTTGCAATACGGTTCTTTTTACATGTATTTCGATTGTCGGCGGATTTTTCGCATACAGAATTTTCAAGAAAATCGACCAGAGATATCCGCATTCGCGCCGAATTACGATAGCCGGACTGGCCTTCTGCCTTATCATGGCTTACTGCGCAGAGAAGTACTTCGGAATAGCCGATATCACGGGTGCGTACCTCGCAGGTATCATTCTTTGCAATATCCACGATTCGGAATTCATTGCCAGAAGAATGGATATTAACTCATACGTTTTATTCGGACCGATTTTCTTTGCAAGTATCGGACTTAAAACTAATATAAGAAACATAGACGGCGAAATTCTTTTATTCTCGCTCTGCTTCGTGGCGGTTGCGCTTTTGACAAAGATTATCGGCTGCGGACTTTTCGCAAGGATCTGCAGAACACCGATGAAGCATGCTCTTAAAATCGGTGTCGGAATGATGACAAGAGGCGAGGTTGCACTGATTGTATCGCAAAAGGGTATGAACGTCGGACTTTTGGATCCCGTTTATTTTACGGCGGTTATCCTTTTGATTATCACATCGTCCGTCTTAACGCCGATTCTTCTAAAAGTGCTTTATTCTAAGTGGCCCGAAACCGAACAGTTGTGACGTTTCGGTTGAAAAAAAGTTTTATGGATATTAAAATGACCTTATTACGCTAAGGTCATTTTTTTATTTAAGAAAGAGCAATTAATGAAGAAAACTCCTAAATTCTGGACATTAAGATATACGCTCATAAATGTTTTGTATTTTGTCGCATTCTGCACGATTCATGCATATGCGGCCGTTTTCCTTTTGGATAAAGGATTTACGAACACGCAGGTCGGCATTGCACTGGCTGTTTCAAATATCTTATCGGTAATAGGCCAGCCTTTGGTGGCAGGTATTATTGACCGCGGTAAATTTCTGACAAACCGTCTGACGGTAATGTTTTCATCACTTTTCTTATTGCTCGGTTCGCTCACATTAATATTTGTAAATACCGAAAAAGTGCCTATTTTTGCCATCTTCGTTTTGATGTACACGATTCAGTTCGTTTATATGCCGATGATGATAGCGATGAATTTCGAATATGCCAAGGCAGGCTGCAACATTAATTTCGGACTCGCCAGGGGTTTAGGCTCCGCGGGCTTTGCGGTAACAAGCTTTTTCTTAGGCAAAGCGGTTGAGAATTACGGAACAAATGTGATTTTATATGTGACCATAGCTGCGATGACGGTTATGGTAATACATGTATTTTTCTTTAAGAAGCCCAAGACCGAAGAGGCGGAAGAGGTTTCAGAGATCATAAAAGAAACAGAAGGAAGCGGATTCTTTGCTTTTGTGAAAAAATATCCTTTCTTTATCGTATTCTTAATCGGAACCGCGTGCTGTTTCTTTGCCCATAATATGATTAATGATTTTATGATTCAGATCATAAGGAGTCTTGGAGGAAACGAAACGCAGCTTGGATATGCCACATTTTTACAGGCAATCCTCGAACTTCCGGTAATGGCACTTATCGGATATGTGCTTAAGAAAATAAGCGAAAGACATATGCTTGTTTTTTCCGCAGTGTCTTTCTTTGTAAAAACCGCAATTCTGATATTTGCGACATCGATGATCGGAATGTATGTAAGCCAGTCCTTCCAGATGTTTGCATATGCGGTATTTATCCCCGTGGCAGCGTATTTTGCGGATAATGTCATGGCGGAAAACGACAAGGTAAAAGGTCAGGCGTTTATCAATTCCGCGATTACTTTAGGCGGTGTTTTCAGCAATTTAATCTGCGGAAAACTGCTTGATGCATTCGGAGTTAAAACCATGATCTTAACAGGCGTGGCAGTTTGTCTCGTCGGTGTCGGAATAGTTGTGATAGCAATTTATCCGATGATGAAAAAAGTACCTAAGAAAGCGTAAAGGAAAAATGGAAATCTGGGACGTATACGATATAGACAGACAATTGACCGGTAAAAGAATGGATCGCGGCGCGGAGTTTGAGGACGATGCGTACACTAGCGTAATGCATATCTGTATCTTTAATTCAAAGGGTGAAATGCTCATTCAGCAGAGACAGTCTTTTAAGAGAACATGGCCCAATCTCTGGGATCTTTCTGTCGGCGGACATGTGGAAGCCGGCGAGACTTCGAGAATGAGTGCGGAAAGAGAATTGTTCGAAGAGCTCGGATTAAAGAGAGATTTATCGGACGTGCGAGCTCATTTTACGATTAATTTCGTTCACGGTTTTGACGACTATTATTTCTTCGAAGAAGATCTGGATTTAGAGAGTCTTAAGCTTCAGGAAGAAGAGGTTCAGGCCGTAAAATGGGCCTCGAGAGAAGAAATAAAAAGAATGATAAAAGACGGAGAGTTTATAAACTATTATCCGAGTTTAATCGATTTTATATTTGATTCGAGAAGAAACTACGGAGCACATGTAAACGAATCGGGCAAGTATTTAAGATGAGTAAGAAAATAGCAATAATCGGAGGCGGCGTGGCAGGACTTTCTGCGGGAATATACGCAGAACGCCTCGGATACGAGACAACCATATATGAGAAAAACTCAGTCCTCGGCGGCAGTTTAAGCGGTTGGTACCGAAACGGATACGCTATAGACAACTGTCTTCACTGGCTGACCGGAACGGCAGCGGATACTCCGACCAACCTTATGTGGAAGGAGCTTGGCGTAATCAACGAGGAAACCAGAATCGTTGAAAGACCTTACCTTATTTCTTCCGAGACAAACGGTGTAAGGGTTACTTTGTGGAGAGATGCCGAAAGGACCCGTCGGGAAATGCTTGAGATTTCGCCCGAAGACGAGAAAGAGATTAATCTTTTCATAGACTGCGTAAATGTGGCGAGTGACATTACAGGCAATCTTTCGCATATCACGAAACTTGCCAAGACGGTGAACGAAGCCGAAACCGTGCTCTCGCATTTTGAGTTTGCGCGCCGCGCAGTGCTCTTCATGGGTATAAACATAGAGCAGTGGGCCGAGAGATTTAAGAGCGAAGCGATAAGAAATCTTCTTTTGGATTTTAGTGCTAAGGAATACGAGTCCTACTGGCTGATAGTCGTATACAGTTTCTTTGCGAGCGGAAACGCGGATATTATTGACGGCGGTTCGATTAAAATCGCGGACAACCTCATAAAAACATATTTAGAAGCCGGCGGCAAAATTGAGCCGAACATGGCGGCAAAGCAGATTGTTTTAAAGAAAAAGAAACTTCCGAAGATTGAAAAGAAGGCAAAGATAAAAACCAAGACGGCCGAGAAAATCATATTCGAAAACGGCGATGAAGTTACGGCGGATTATATTATCTGCGCCTGCGACTTAAAATACACTTTCTCCAAGTTAATCAGAAAGAAAGGCCACAAGCCCAGAATATTCAAATACATCAGAGGTCACAGAGAAGAATTTCCGATGTATTCGGCTTTTCATGTTGCTTTTTCGGTGGACGGTCTCTTTTATGAGGTTGGAGATTCCCTGGGATTTGAATGCAATCCGATTGAAGTAGGTATGCAGAAAATCGACAGAATTTATCTTAAAAACTACCGTGAATACGGAGATTATATCGCGCCCGAGGGAAAGACCGTCGTTCAGGTGATGGTCATTCAGTACGTGAAAGATTTCAAATTCTGGAGGAAGCTCTATAAGTCTGACGTGAAGAGATATTATCAGGCCAAGAACAATATTGCGAAGGCAATTATGGCGGAGATAGTGAAAAAGTTTCCTCAATACGAGGGCAAAATGGAAATTCTCGACACATGGACTCCGTACACTTATGCGTCCAGAAACAATGACACGAACGGTTCGTACATGCGCTTTATTACAACCGCTGTCAGCCGAAAAGCAAATATTTCGGCAGAGGTCAGAGGCGTGGAGAACGTATTCTTAGCAGGTCACTGGTTAAGATACCCCGGCGGACTTCCGATGGCAGCTCTGACAGGAAAAGCAGCAGTTGATATAATTGAGGAAAGAAATAAACCCGTGCTTCCGTTCATAAACGAAATTGCAGGAAAGATAACAGATGTAAAAGAAAACGTTGCGGAAAGAATAACGGACGTAAAAGGCAATGTTGCAGAGAAAATAACGGACGTAAAAGAAGACGTAAAAGAAAAAATTACAGACATAAAAGGCAAAATAGGAAACCAGGATGAGAAAAATACTGATAACAAATGATGACGGAATAGAGGCAAAGGGCCTTATAAGGCTCGCCGAAGCAGCAAAGGAATTCGGAGAAGTGTGGGTAATTGCTCCCGCACACCAGAGAAGCGCGGCTTCACAGAGTATTACATTAAGAGATCCGGTAGAGATTAAGGCACACGATTTCCCCGTGGAGGGAGTAAAGGCTTTTGCCTGCAGCGGAACCCCGGCGGACTGTGTGAGAGTCGGAAGCTTAAGCGTAATGCCTTACAAACCCGATGTTGTACTTTCGGGAATTAATTATGGTTACAATGTGGCTACCGATATTCAGTACTCGGCCACCTGTGGCGCAGCCTTTGAAGCGTCATTTCAGGGATATATTGCAATTGCTTTGTCGGAAGATGCCAACAAATGCCACGATATTACCGATGCATATCTCAAAGAACTCTTAGAAGAATATATCGATGTTAAAAGAGACAGACATCAGATTTTAAATATCAATTTTCCGAGCGGAAAGATTGAGGATTGCAAAGGTATCCGAAGAGATGTCGGAACATCCTCAGATTCGTTTTATCATGACCGCTACAAAATGCTTGAAGAAAAAGAGGACGGCACCAGAGTATACATAGTGGACGGCATTTACAACGAAGATGCCGAAGACGGCACGGACTTCAGAGCAGTAGTTGAGAAGTACATTTCCGTCGGAGTAGTTAACAACATAAGATAAAAAAAGAACCGGTGCCTGACATTTAGTCGAGCACCGGTTTTGCATAGTTTTTAATATTTGATTTCCTGTCCAACATAAATCAGGTCAGGATTTTTAATTTTGTTTTTATCAACCAAAGCCTGAACGGTTGTTCCGAATACGTGAGCGATAGCTGTAAGGGTATCACCCTTCTTTACGATGTAAACACCTGATTCATTTCCGTATACTTTGCCTGAAGAGAAATTACTAACCAGATATGCAGGTCCGTACCAGGGAATTTCCGGGCTTGCAACTACTTGACTGCCGGGAATAGATACTGTTACAGTCTCGCCTTCAAACGGGAATGTATAAACAAGTGTTAACAGAGGATTGTCCTGCAAAGTTTTCATTATTTCGTAAGGTAATGAGAAATCGCCTGTATAATAAACAGTCGTCGCATTGCCGGTCTCTTTTATTACTTCTACACCGATTCCAACCTCTGTACGAATAGGATCGAGCCAATCTTTAATCTCGATTATTTCAGGTTCAGGAGTAGGTTCGGAAGGCTGTTCGGTAGAAGGTTCTGGCTCTTTTTCTTTTACAGTTACCGTAATAGTCTTTTCGAGTTTAGCGTAATCAGTTGTTTCCGATGCGGTAATTGTAACTTTTGCAGTGCCTTCTTTTATTGTGGTGATTGCACCTGTGGTACTGTCAACAGTAATTGCATCGCCTTCTGTTACTGCGTAAGAAAGAGTTCCGTCACCGGCAGTTAATTTTGCATCAATATTTTTTCCTGTGGTTCCGTTTATTATTTCAATATCACTTGCTTCTATTACCTGAACATTTTTATCAATAACTGTAACAGTAATATCTGCATATGTTGAATTGTAATTATCAGATTCTTTGGCAGTGACGCGTACGTGAGCTTCGCCAAGTGCCTTTGTAGTAATGTTACCGTCTGCATCTACGGAAATATAGTCATCTCCGTCTGTTACAGAATATTCAATATCACCGTCACCAACATTTCTTGTAACATTAATTTTTGCAGCATTTCCGATTTTAACAGGAACATTATTAACTGTGATATCCTGATCTGCTTTATTTACTTTTACGCTAATATTTTTTGAAGCTGCTTTATAATTACCGGTTTCAGATGCTTTTATGGTTACAACAGCATCGCCTGCTTTAAGAGTAGAAACTGTACCGTCAGAAGCTACAGAAATATATTCGCTTCCGGTAGTTACTTCGTAACTGATTCTACTTTCTGTATCAGTAGCAGATGCGGTTATAGTACCGGTCTGACCATAGGTTAATTCCAAATCAGAAGCGGTAATAGTCTGATTTGCTTGGTTAACAGTTACAGTAATGTCTTTGGTGGCCTTGAAATAATCATCTGTTTCGGTTGCGGTTATAGTTATTGTAGCATTACCGATTTTAAGAGGTTTAATATTATTATCTGAATCAAACTCAATAACATCTTTTCCGTCGGTTATTTCAAAACTTAAAGAGCCATTGCCATCTGTTGATGCCGCGATATTACCAATTTCATCAAAACCAATTACAATATCTGATGCTGTAATAGTTTGTTTATCTTTTCTATAAACAGCGATATCATCAATATTTATTCTAAATTGATCAGTCGAATTACAATGTCTAAAAGCAATATACACAGTTTTATTTGCATAACTGCTTAAATCTGCTGTATATTCTTTATATTCTTCAGTTGAATATCCGGATACTATCGGAGAATCTTTAAAATCGTCAATTGAAAAAGAATCATCCTTTTCAGTGACATAAACTTCAAAATATTCTTTCGGATAGTTTTTATCTTGTCCAATTACCCAAAAAGACAGTTGTGATGAGTTTGGAAGGTCTATCGCTGGCGTAACAGCCCAGTTATCTGGATATAATACTCCATTAAAATATGAGGCAGATGTTAAATGGCCGTACCCCGAATGGCTTTTAAGATTGGAATTACCCGAGACATTTAAACAATACCAATTATTATTATCGATATCTTTATCAAAAAAAAGCCAGCCGTTGTTTTCCAAAGAAGAGAGGGACTCTGATTCACAATTTTCAAAGTCTTCGTAAAAGATATTTGTTTCTACTGCTTTCGTTTTTATAGGCAACCAGCCGATAATACATCCTGTTACCAGCAGAAAAGCACAAAGTGAACATAGAATTCGTTGCCCACACTTAACAAATTTAGGTTTTAATTTTCTTTTTTTCATAAAGCCTCCTTTTTTATAAACGAGGGTCTTGAAAAAATAAATAAAGCCCTTCATTCAGATTTTGCAATATGAACAAAGGGCAGTCTTTATCAAATCAATATATTCCCAATAATAAACCCCTCAACAAAAATGTATCATCTGAGTCTGCTTTTTGTCAAACAATAAATGCTATTGAGGATAAATAACAGGGAAAAAAATATGCAATTATAAAAGAAAAAGAGTTAAGGTTTCTGAATTATATATTTGTTGATAGGATTTCCCATAGCCGAGAACTTTGCCTCGTACTCGGTCATGATGTTTCCTTCGCAGAGTTTTTTATCAGCATGAAGGTCTCTCGTGAATGCAATCATTTTCCAGCCGGCAGCTTCGACTTCCTCGAGTGCAAAATCGAACAGGTCGTTGTTGTCGGTTTTAAATTCGATGAAACCTGCATCTTTTAGGATGGTTTCGTATCGTTTCAAAAACTGTCTGCTTTCGAGCCTTCTTTTAGCATGTCTGTCCTTGGGCCAGGGGTCCGAGAAATTAAGATAGATTTTGTCGACTTCGCCTTCATCAAAAACATCCGTGATGTCTTCCGCATCCATTCTTATGAAAATCAGGTTGGGGAAGGGTTCTTCTTCCATTTTCTGGATAGCTCGTAAAAGAACCGAAGAATACTTCTCGATTCCGACAAAGTTGATGTCCGGGTTCTGACGGGCCATTTCATAGATAAACTGGCCCTTGCCCATTCCGATTTCAATCTGTATGGGTCTGTCGTTGGCAAAGTGCTCGCGAACCTTTCCTTTTCTTTCGGTTTCGTCATGTATTACAAAGCTGCTTGCAGCGATATATTCTTTTGAGCCGGGTACGTTTTTAAGTCTCATAAATCTTCCTTTTCATAAAGTGCTAAAAGATATTATACATAAAAAGGGAACAAATAAAAGAGGTTAGCAGTTCCCGGTATATACATAATCAAGATTTTCTCCTGCAACATCGGCTAAATGATAGACGAGAGATACATCCGTCGGAGATTTATCACGCATATGGAAGCGCGGGAAAAATCTGGAAATGTGAAGTGGAACGTCTTTTCCGATTTCACTGCCGTCTGAGTCTTTCAGTGAACGGATCCATGAACTGATTTCGCGCATTTCTTCTTCCGTGTCGTTTTCGCCCGGAACAATAAGTGTGGTGAGTTCGACGTGACAGAATTTCACGGCTTCTTCGATGAAGCGTTTCGTCATTTCCAAATCTCCGCCCAGAGTCTTTTTATAATAATCCGCGGTAAATCCCTTTAAATCGATATTCATTGCATCAATATAAGGTTCAAGCTCTCGTAAAACAGAAAGCTCCGCAGTTCCGTTTGTGACTAAAACATTTAAAAGGCCTGCTTCGTGCGAAAGCTTTGCTGTGTCGCGGACGAACTCATATCCAATCAGGGGCTCGTTGTATGTAAATGCTATACCGATATTGTCTCGGGGCTTCATTGAAAGCGCGAGTTCAACAAGTGCTGTGGGACTGATTTCTTTTGCTCCGTATTTCCAATCCGATACTTCGCTGCCCCAGGAGATGTCGGAGTTCTGACAGAATGGACAGCGCAGATTACACCCGTAACTTCCGACGGAAAGGATGTTTTTACCCAGATGAAAACGTTTTAAGGGCTTTTTTTCGATTGGGTCTAAAGCAATGCCCGTGATTTTGCCGTAGTTTTCCGCAATCACTTTTCCTTCTTTTATGATCCTTGCTCCGCAAAAACCGGACCCGCCTTCTTTAATTTCACAGTGTCTGAAACAGACTTCGCATTTTGCCATAATTTATCTCCTAAAAAAATATTATCAAATCGGGTAAGGTTTTTCCATCATTTGATTTGTTATTCGCGGGCAAACGAATTATAATTTAATTATGAAAATATCAAGCGAATTAAAATTAACAGGTGACGAATTCTGCGGAGGATACAGCTGCGGTCTTACCATGCACGACAGTGCAACTATGCGCGCATTTACTTTGACAGAAGGAAGCGAAGATTTTGAAGAAGGCATCGCGGCGTATGAAAACGGCGAAGGTCTTCTTTTAATTGTGAACAAAGCGAAAGACGGAGACGCTCTTCGCGTAAAAACCACAATTACAAACAACTCGGACAAAGAAGTAACCATGGAGATGCTTACAAGCTTCTGTTTATCCGAAATAAATGCGGATAAAGTGCACAGACTTTTGTCGTTCTGGAGCGCGGAAGGAAGACTTAAGACCGAGACCATCGAAGAAATGAATATGGAGCCTTCATGGATGCACTTCGGAGTGCGTGTCGAAAAGTTCGGAAGCGTGGGCTCGATGCCCGTGAGAAAATATTTCCCTTTCCTAGCCTTAGAGGATTCCAAAACCGGCGAGTTTGTCGGAATGCAGCTTTACCTTGCATCCTCATGGCAGATGGAAATAATCTTAAGGGAAGATGAAAAGCTGACGGTTACGGGCGGAATCGCCGACAGGGATTTCGGACACTGGACGAAGACTCTAAAAATCGGCGAAACTTTCGAGGCTCCCGAGGCCGTGATTGCGCGCGGAAAATCGTTATACGATGTCTGCGATACCCTCGTAAAAGCACAGCACCCAAACATTTCTCCCGTTGACGAGGATATGGGAATTATCTTCAACGAATACTGCGCAACCTGGGGCGATCCGACATTTGAAAAGGTCAAAAAAGTAGCCGACAAGATTGAAGGCAAAGGCATAAAATATCTTGTAATCGATTCCGGCTGGTACATAGATCCCGAAACTCACTGGTGGGATTTCCTCGGTGACTGGGACGTAAACGAAAAACGCTTCCCCGGCGGACTTAAACCAATCTGTGATTACGTCAGATCCAAAGGAATGATTCCCGGAGTCTGGTTTGAAATGGATGCAATCACTTCGGGCAGCAAACATTTTAACGACACGAAGCATATCCTTAAAAGAGACGGCATGCCTTTAATCGTGGGCGGCCGAAAATTCTGGGATCCGGAAGATAAGTGGGTTCAGAAGTTCCTAAAAGAAAAAGTCATTAATCAGTTAAAGAATTCAGGCTTCGGATATGTAAAAATCGACCATAACGAGCCTTACGGCATCGGTTGTGACGGAGCAGAAAGTCTCGGTGAAGGATTAAGACGTAAAATATCGGCCACACAAAAATTCTTTGAAAAAATGAAGAAAGAAATTCCCGACCTCGTGATTGAAAACTGCTCGGCAGGAGGTCACAGATTAGAGCCTTCGATGATGCAGCTTTGCTCAATGGCAAGTTTTTCGGACGCGCATGAAACATTGGGCATTCCTTTAATTGCGGCCAATCTTCACAGAGTCATAAGACCCGAGCAGAGCCAGATCTGGGCAGTGCTTCGTGCGGCCGACAGCAAGGAAAGACTTGAATATTCCCTCGCTGCAACATTATTCGGACGCATGTGCCTAAGCGGAGACATTTACGATTTAACCGATGAGCAGTGGGCGGTGGTTGAAGAAGGAATTGATTTTTACAAAAAAGCCGCAGAGATTATCAAGTATGGCAAAACCATCGTGCACCGTGTGGAAAGCACTTCCTACAACAATCCGAAAGGGCAGCAGCTTCTAATCAGAAAATACGAAGGAAAGCGGCTCGCAATCCTGCATCGTTTTGAGAATTCCAAGAAATGGATTCCCGAGTTTCCTAAGGGATGTAAAATACTGGCTGAATTCGGAAGCGGAGAAACCGACTTCAGCGCAAAAGCATGGATTTATGAGATAAATGAGTAAAAGGATATAAAAAACAGCATTTGATGTATGGGGAGTTTTTATGGGTGAACTGGGAATTTGTTTTTTCTTGATTTTAATAGTGCTTCTTCCGCTTGTTCCGACGATAATTGCTTTGACTCAGTACAAGAAGAAGACACAAAAAGAATTCGAAAGAACGTATAAGGATAAACACCGTTATTATCCGGTTATTTTTTCAAAATCGGCACGAGTGGCGATTTTCTTCGTGCTCGTTTCCATGTGTTTGTTTGTGCTTCCGAGCTTCCCGATAATTATGATT
Source organism: Lachnospiraceae bacterium (assembly GCA_017962225.1). GTDB lineage: Bacteria > Bacillota > Clostridia > Lachnospirales > Lachnospiraceae > UBA3766. Next base: position 1,397 of record JAGCVT010000014.1, on the reverse strand, counting down.
CATCTGCTTTTTCCGGAAATAAAACTCTGGATTGCGATTGCTGTAATCGAGTTTCTCGGTATTTTATGTATTTTCATTTATTACCGTTTTCTGGTATTTGACATTGATTTCGTAGAGCTTGATAAAAAGAGTTTTGAAATCGTTCATAAAAACGGTAAAAGAGATCTTTATTCGCTTGCGACTTATGAAAGGTCCTATGAAAACACTTTTCACACGAAATATGCAAAGGGCATTACTCGAGGACTTATCTTTGATATCGCAGGTAAAAAAAAGGAAGTAAATCTTGATTTCCTCGGGGATGAAGGATTTGTGATATTTAACGGCGATCTGCAGGCGTTGTTAAAAAACGGCGAACTTCCTGTGGTTTCAGAAAAGACGATTGAAGAAAAACCCTCTGCAGAAAAAACTGATAAAAAAGAAGTCAGCCAGTCAGAAACGAAAGAAACAGATAATAATCTTTTAGGATATGATTTTTATATATTCATAAAGAATTCCACTAAGGCGGCAATTGACGCAGCGCTAAAAGAATACGATGAAATCTATACTTCGGACTCCGTGTTTAAATATGTTACGGGCGATGTTCCCGAGACTGCCTGGAATTACGCAGAGCTTATTTTGGCGAATAAAGTTGACGAAGATGCTCTGATATTTGAATACTTTAATATTCTTTTATGGTTAAAAGACAAATCAAAAATATTGTTTGCATTTGCCTTTCCGAATGATTATTTGCATACGCCGATTTATGCGGTTTGCGACCTGAAAAATCCTATGGGTGATACCTGCCACGGTATTATGAACAAAAAGGAATTTAACTACAATGTTCCCGAAATGGCATTCGAGTGGGGCAAGGAACTGCCTGAAAAATACGATTATAATGCAATGCTTAAAGAAGAATTTGCATTTAAAAAGGAATGGTTTGATATAATTGTAAGGAATTCGATTTCTCAGACAGCCGGACAGGAAAAGGCTTCCTCATCAGAAGTCGAATGGCGTATGCGAATCACGGACTACGAATTTACGGTTAATTCTTACGAGGAATTCCAGGGAAGTCTTGATGAGGCATTAACGACTGTTGAAATGGGACATGAGGAATTTCTGATAGTTGAGCCTTCGATTCCGCAGAAAGGAATCACTTTTATGCAGGTTTGCGCAGAACGCAACTCCGATAAGATGCATATCGAAGCAGGATTAAATAAAAAAGACGAAAAGGGTTATCCTTTTATACTTTGTAAGGATGGCGCAACCGTCGGCGAATGTCTGGATCTTTTCTCGGATTTTTATGAGGGATGGAACGTGGATACAACAGGCTGGTACAAGCTCCAGTCACCGGATTAATACAGGGGGTATTTTATGAACGAAAACATCGTAAAAAGAAACGAACTTTTGGCACAGAAGGT
>JAGCVT010000136.1 GCA_017962225.1 Lachnospiraceae bacterium | reverse complement strand
GATGTGGAACAAAGGAGCCTTAAGTGCTGTAAGAACGATCTGAGCACCTGTCTTCTCGTCGCCTTCAAGTGTATCGGCAAGTTCTTTAACTTTCTTGGAAGCGTGAATGTAAGCCGATCCGCCGCCTGCGATAATGCCTTCCTCAACTGCTGCCTTTGTAGCTGCCAAAGCATCTTCCATACGAAGTTTTGCTTCTTTCATTTCAGCTTCTGTTGCTGCGCCTACTTTGATAACTGCTACGCCGCCTGCAAGTTTTGCAAGTCTTTCCTGAAGTTTTTCCTTATCGAAATCCGATGTGGCTGTTTCGATAGCTGATTTGATCTGTGCAACTCTTGCTGCGATTTCATCAGGATTTCCCGCACCGTCAACTATGATGGTGTTTTCCTTCTGAACCTTAACTGATTTTGCACGACCCATATCCTGAAGTGTAACTTCTTTTAAATCAAGACCGAGTTCTTCGCTGATTACCTGACCGCCTGTAAGAATAGCGATGTCCTTAAGCATTTCCTTACGTCTGTCACCGTATCCGGGAGCCTTAACTGCTACTACATTGAATGTACCGCGAAGTTTGTTAACGATTAAAGTTGTAAGCGCTTCGCCTTCAATGTCTTCTGCAATGATAAGAAGCTTTGCGCCGCTCTGAACGATTGTTTCGAGAACGGGAAGGATTTCCTGAATGTTGGAAATCTTCTTATCTGTGATAAGGATGTAAGGATTTTCAAGTACTGCTTCCATCTTTTCCATGTCTGTGCACATGTAAGCTGAAAGATAACCTTTATCAAACTGCATACCTTCAACCAAATCAAGTTCGGTCTGCATGGTCTTTGATTCTTCGATTGTGATAACGCCGTCGCCTGAAACCTTTTCCATAGCATCGGCTACCATCTCGCCTACCATATCATCACCGGCGGAAATAGCTGCAACTCTTGCAATCTGCTCTTTGCCGTTAACCTTTGATGACATGCTCTTGATGGCTTCTACTGCACATTCGGTAGCTTTCTTCATACCCTTTCTTAAGATGATGGGGTTAGCACCTGCAGCGATGTTCTTCATACCTGCATTAATCATTGCCTGTGCAAGAACTGTTGCTGTTGTTGTTCCGTCACCTGCAACATCGTTGGTCTTTGTTGCGACTTCCTTAACAAGCTGTGCACCCATGTTTTCGAATGCGTCTTCAAGTTCGATTTCTTTTGCAATGGTAACACCGTCGTTTGTAATAAGGGGTGAACCATATGATTTATCAAGAACTACATTTCTGCCCTTAGGTCCGAGTGTTACTCTTACTGTATCTGCCAGCTGATTAACACCGGCTTCAAGACTTGCGCGGGCTTCTGCGCCATATTTAATCTCTTTAGCCATTTTGAACTAAACCTCCTGAATATTTATAAAAAATAATTATTCTACAATAGCAAGAATATCCGACTGTTTTACGATGATAACTTCTTCGTCATCGATCTTAACTTCGGTTCCCGAGTACTTGGAGTAGATTACCTGATCGCCAACCTTAACTTCCATTTTAACTTCTTTGCCGTCTGCAAGGATTCCGGGGCCTACCGCGATAACCTCAGCCTGCTGGGGTTTCTCTTTGTTCTGACCGGGGATCACGATGCCTGACTTTGTGGTCTCTTCTGCGATTAACTGCTTCAATACAACTCTGTCGCCTAATGGAACTAACTTCATAATTGTATCCTCCTTAAAATTTTTGCTTTATTTTAACGTATTTAATCTCTCTCTGATTTCCTCAACAGTGAGCCACCAGGTATTGTTGCCTGATGAATATGAGAAGCCTTCTTCAACCTTTTTGCCTTCGTTCGAAGGAAGCATTCTCTTTGCGAAAATCATCTGAGGGTATACGATGAAATGCTTGTCAAATTCGTATGTTGTGAAAGAATCCTCTGTGGTAATCATTATCTCGTGAAGCTTTTCGCCTTCTCTGATGCCGACTTCCTTTTTGGAACAGCCGGGAAGCATTGCCTCAGCAAGATCGGTGATCTTAAAAGAAGGAATCTTTGAAATAAATGTTTCGCCGCCCTTTGATTCGTTAAGAGCTTTGATAACGAGTTCTACACCTTCTTCAAGAGATATCCAGAATCTTGTCATTCTGAAATCGGTGATGGGAAGTTCAGTAGCACCCTTGTCAATTAAATCCTTGAAGAAAGGAATAACCGATCCGCGGCTGCCTGCTACGTTACCGTAACGAACGATTGAGAAACAGATATCCTTTTCGCCTACATATGAGTTGGCTGCTATGAAAAGTTTGTCCGAAACAAGCTTTGTGCCGCCGTAAAGGTTTACGGGGTTAACTGCCTTGTCTGTGGAAAGAGCAACTACTTTTTTAACACCTGAATCAAGTGCAGCATCAATTACGTTCTGTGCACCGTGAATATTTGTCTTAATTGCTTCCTGAGGGTTGTATTCGCATGCGGGAACCTGCTTTAAGGCTGCTGCATGAATAACAAAATCAACGCCCTCCATCGCGCGTTTTAATCTGTCTTTATCTCTGACATCACCTATGAAAAATCTGAGCTTTGAAAACTTGTCGGGAAATTCCTTTTTGAAATCATTCTGCATGATGAACTGTTTAAATTCGTCACGGGAATAGATAATAATTTTCTTAGGATCGTAATTGTTTAAAACATACTTTGTAAAGGCCTTACCAAACGAACCCGTTCCGCCGGTAAGAAGGATAACTTTGTCGTTTAACATTCTTCTTATTCCTTTCGGATTTTAATCCTGATTCGGTATATGTTTTTCACTGTTGTAAGATTCATAAAATAAACGCTTTGAATCAGTCCGCAACAGACATATATTATAGCATAAAACGGGCATTTGTGTAAATAGACTATCTCTTTTTGCGTCCTCTTAACAAAACCACCGCAATGGCTATTACAAGGCCTGCGCAGATAACGAGTCCGGCTATTAGAACAACACCTAAAAAAGTATTTCCGTTATCCTTTTCCACGGTCGTGGGTTCTGCGTCATCTTTTGAAGGATATTCTTCCACTTCGGGCACAATTTCAGGCTCTTCGATTGCTTCCGGCTCTTTTACGGGAACAATCTTATAAACCTCGCTGCCGCAATCGCTGCAGACGCCTTTTGCAAGGCCTTCTTTCTCGTATGTGGCTTCGATTTCGTCCGTCCATTCGGTTATATTGTGATTTTTAAGAGTGTAATCGCTCTTAAAAGAATAACCGCAGTCATTGCACTTATAAACCGTGTACCCGAATTCGTCACAGGTAGATTCAACCGTCTCTTTGGTGTAGTTGTCACCCTCGCAGTAATGCGGAAGCAGATCCTTTGAGTAATCTTTTATCTCGTTACGCGTAAAATCAGACGAATTACCGACATACTCGTAGGTCCAGTTCATGACTTCGCCGATGAAATCCTTGCAGTACGCTCTTCTGTCGGTATTGTCTTCGAAGAAGGTTATCATGCCTTCGACTCTGGTGTTGTTTATGTATCCTGCGTAATTGTTTCCAAGAGGATAAAGAATGTACATTCCGACCAGTCCGCCGTCATGAACGTATCCGTGGTCTGAATCGTAACCGTCTATCTTTATAAAGCATTTGTCTACATCAAGATATCCTGCGGAATATCCGCCGCCCATAAACTGCTCGTCGCGGTTTTCCTTGTCATGGTCGATACAGATAAGAGTCACGTCCGCATTGGTGGATGTAATCGAACCGTCTCCGCCGTATCCCACAATTCCGCCTACACCGAACATTTTTGCAGAAACATCCAGTCGAAGCGTGCCTTCGATATTGCAGTTTTCGATACTGCTGCCCTCTGCAAATCCGGCTATCGAACCGATGAAGCAGGGCTCTTCCTTATTAACCTTAACGTTTAATCCTTTTAGAGTAAGATTCTTTACGCTGGCATTTTCAAGCACTCCGAAAAGACCTGCGAAACAAGTATCGTAAGTCTTGTAATTTCCATCGTATGTTGTGCGGATTTCTTTTGATGTGGTTATAACATCAAGATTTAAAATCGCATGATTGTTGCCGTCGAAATTTCCCGTAAAATCTATTGGAGTCCATTCGATACCTGCCATATCGATGTCGTTCATAAGAATATAATCCGCATCGGTTTTCTCTGCTACAGCAAGCAAATCATCGGCTGTATAAATCTTTACTGCTTCTCCTTCGGCTTTGGCATTAATTCCGAGTAAAATAAATACCGTGATAAAGAAAAGCATGGATGTTAAAATGTTTTTTAAATAATTGTTTTTCATGATAATTTAACCTTTATTCTAACGGCGGCGTCTTCTGTGTTTTTTCTTTTTCTGATTATTGTTTATGATAAAATATGCGCCGAATCCGCCTGCCATCAAAACGATGACAATTATGGCAATAATAACAAAAACTTCGGTTCCCGAAAGTGCGGATTCATCCTTTGTTTTGTCTTTATCCTTGTCTTTGCCGTCTTCGTTTTCAGCCTGTTCTTTTTCCTTTGCTTCTTTTTCGAGTCTGGCCTTCTCTTCTTCCTCGGCTTTTTTCTTCTCTTCTTCGAGACGTAATTTTTCCTCTTCCTCGAGTCTTATTCTTTCCTGCTCGTCATAAGAAACAAGATTTTCCATAAGATCGTTCTTTGCAACGTCGGGACCGACTTCTGTTTTATAAAGTCCCCAGTAGGCTGCGGAATAAGGACCGTAATCGTCCACACTAAAATCACACCACTGCTGTGTCTGATGGCAGAGGTATGCCTGTCTTGCAACATCAATTGCTCTTTTACCGCCAAAACTCTCGAGAGGTGAACGCATGTCAAGTATGGTGGGTTCGTCTGAATTTAAATGAACGTAGAATTTGGGAACAGTCCATACACCGTACTGCGAAATACTGTCGGGATCGTAGTTTTCGTCTGCCGCATTATCCACAGCCTTAATTGTATTTGTAGCCATGAAAATATGCTGGCCGTGTCCGTACTCGCCCTTTAAATAATCCTGCGTAACAACAACCTGAGGATGAACTCTTCTTATAATTCTTGTTTCAAACAAAGCCGCTTCGTCTTCATTTATGGTCTGTGCAGCGCCTTCGTAGGTTGTTGAATAAGCATCGTCAAAAATGCCCATGATTGGATAATACTTCGCTCCGGCAAGCCAGAGTCCGTTTAACTTCTCATGCTCTCTGATGGGTTCATAACCGTTCCAGTGCGTGGTAAAAAACGCAAACTGAACGCGCATGTTCTTTTCTGCCTGATAAATAGGCGTAATTCCGCCAAGGAAAATCTGCTCGTCATCGGAATGAGTCGAGAAAGCAAGGATATCGGCTTCTTCGCAGATGGGCTCCCACTTCTGAACCCAGATGGGAACATCTGCGGTATCAAAAGCAATGATATCGGACATTCTCATTTTATTAAGGCCCTTAATCGGAGTCTGATCTCCTGCATTCGGAATTACTATCGTAAGTTCGTTTGTTTCCTCGGGAAGCTCAATGTATTCGTGAAGGAAATTGTATTTTCCGTATGTGTACGAATTCTCACCGATCTTTAATGTCCACTCGGGCACCATGCAGTCCCAGATAATATAAAGGCCGTGCATTTTGGTTTCGCTTGAAACCGTAACCAATGTACCTTCATCAAGCTTAATGCTCGTAGAATATTTTTCGTCATGAAGAACGGACGAATCCTGTCCCGAAGAAATCGATATTTTAAGAGGAAGCGCATTGTGATAATAGCACTTGCTCTCATATAGATCTGTACCCGCATCCTTATTGGGCTCTATGGAAGTATCCACAGGAACCCTGATTGCTGCAGCCGCATTTATGGGAATCATAAAAAAAGCAATCGCAAAAGGAACTGCGGATAATATTATTTTTCTTAAATACGTCAGTGTTTTTTCTTTTATATTCATACTATTCTCTCTTTTATGATAAAAACGTCCTTATAAAGATTATACAATTATAAAGAATATATCAAGTTAAAAAGGTACCAAAAAATATTTTTAAAAAATATATTGACAAATATTTAACAGCATGTTATCGTGATGATATCAAAATGATATCAAGAAATATCAAACATATATCTTAGTCAGCGATACATTTTGATTTTCGCTCCATAAGGCAGCGAAAGGTTGAATTTTTTGGAGGAACAATTATGGATAAACTCAACAAAAACAATTACACAATTCAGGAGAGAGAACTTCGTCCGGCATCCGGTATATTAATGCTCTTCTTAAATATAATAGCAATTTGCCTCGAAGCTGCTTTCTTCTTCGTAGGATGCGGACTTGCCGCAGCAGGCAGTTACTTCACAATAGTAGGAATTCTGATAATTTTACTTTGCGTAATATTCTTCATTATCTCCTGCTTACTCTTCGGAGGACTTAAAACAGTTAAACCCAATGAAGCAATGGTACTTACACTCTTCGGTAAATATCACGGAACCATCAAGAAATCCGGCTTCTTCCTTGTAAATCCTTTTGCAAGCGCATTCAATCCCGGACTTACAACCGTGACACAACCCAACGGCCAGAGAATTACCGTAGGTTCAAAGACAGTATCAATGAAGGTGAGAACTCTCGACAACCAGAAACAGAAAGTAAACGATATCCTCGGTAACCCCATCATCATCGGTGCGGTTGTTATCTGGAAAGTCGTAGATCCCACAAGAGCCGTATTCGCAGTAGAAAACTACAATAACTTCCTTTCAATCCAGTGCGACTCTACCATCAGAAATATCGCAAGGCTTTATCCTTACGACGATATGGATGACAACGACGGAATCGATGAGAAAACCCTTCGCGGTTCATCTCAGGAAATTGCCGACAGAATGAAAGAAGAACTTCAGACACGTGTTGCTGACGCAGGTATCGAAGTAATCGAAGTACGTATCACTCATCTTTCATATTCTGAAGAAATCGCAGCAGCAATGCTCCAGAGACAGCAGGCAGTTGCAATCATCGCAGCAAGAAAGAAAATCGTTGAAGGTGCTGTAAGCATGGTAGAAATGGCTATCGATCAGCTTTCCGAAAACCAGATTGTTAACCTTGACGATGAAAGAAAAGCTCAGATGGTAAGTAACTTAATGGTTGTTCTTTGCGGCAACAAGGAAGCACAGCCCATCGTTAACAGCGGATCGATTTATTAAGCAACGTTAACCCTACGCTTTAGGAAAAGGTGAATATTATGGGAAATACAGATAAAAAAAATACAGATAATTCCGCTTTGGAAAAAAAGCAGATTCTGCTTCGCCTTTCTCCTTCTTTGCACAGCGACCTTGCCAAATGGGCAGAGGACGATTTCAGATCTATAAACGGTCAGATAGAATATCTCCTTTCAGAAGCAGTTAAAAAGAGAAAAGGTACTGATCAGAAATAAGCTTTAAACAAAAAATAACTGCCCGACACTTAAATGTGTCGGGCAGTTTTATTTATTGTAAATACTAATTATTCATCAAGACCGAAGATGTCGTGAATTGCGTTAGCTGCTTTCTCTGCATCATTTACGTCGATAAGAACGGTTACTCTGATTTCGGAAGTTGAAATCATCTTGATGTTGATGTGCTCGTTGTAGAGGCACTCAAACATCTTTGCTGCAACACCGGGGTTAGACATCATGCCGGCACCTACGATTGATACCTTTGCAACATTCTTTTCCATTTCGATGTTCTGATATTTAAGTCTTGCCTGATTCTCTTCAAGAACCTTAAGAGCATCTTCACCGAAGTTTCCGTCTACAGTAAATGAAATATCCTTTGTATTGTCACGACCTACTGACTGTAAGATCATATCTACGTTTACATTTGCCTTTGCAAGAGCATCGAATACTCTGAATGCAGTACCGGGCTTATCTTCAAGACCGATAATTGAAATTCTTTCAGCACTTTTATCTACGGCTACGCCGCTAACAAGCATTTTTTCCACTTTAACATCCTCCTTAACGATTGTTCCTTCCTCATTTGTAAGGGATGAACGAACTACCAAAGTAACTCCGTATTTCTTAGCCATTTCAACTGAACGGTTGTGTAATACTCCCGCACCGAGTGTGGCAAGATCGAGCATTTCATCATATGTGATTTCGCTTAACTTTCTTGCTTTCTTAACAACTCTCGGGTCTGCTGTGTATACACCGTCAACGTCTGTGTAAATCTCGCACTTGTCTGCACGAAGAGCAGCTGCGATTGCAACGGCGGTTGTATCCGAACCGCCTCTGCCGAGGGTGGTATAATCGTCATATTTATTTACGCCCTGGAAGCCTGTGATGATAACAATCTTACGGCTTTCAAGTTCGTGTGAAATTCTTTCGGTATCAATTCTTTTAAGTCTTGCATTTCCGTAATTGGAAGTTGTATGCATAGACACCTGGAAAGCATTTAAGCTGATTGCAGGTACGCCAAGGTTTGCCATCGCCATAGCCATCAAAGCAACGCTTGTCTGTTCGCCTACTGTAAGGAGCATATCAAGCTCTCTTCTGGATGGGTTGGGATTAATATCTTTTGCTTTTTCAATGAGTTCGTCGGTCATCTTTCCCATTGCCGAAAGAATAACTACTACATCATTACCT
>JAGCVT010000135.1 GCA_017962225.1 Lachnospiraceae bacterium | reverse complement strand
CTGATAGCCTCATTTATCTGAGGCAGACCGCCCTTTGAAAATTTAATATCCAAAACCGCACCGATAATCTGTGTGATCTTTCCGATATTTGTCATCTTGAAATACTCCTTTTAATAGTTTTATGAAATAGCTTCCGCACCGGCAATAATCTCGGTAAGCTCCTGAGTGATGCTTCCCTGTCTTGCACGGTTGTACTGAAGAGTAAGTTTGTCTATCATCTCTTCCGCATTGTTTGTGGCATTGTCCATGGCCTGCATTCTCGCACCGTTTTCACTGGCTACCGCTTCTATGAGCGCACCGTGAATAAGTGAAGTAAGGTACTTCGGTACGATGTATTTTAAAGCTTCGTCATCGGGAATTTCGAAGTTCATGAGAAGAAGCTTGTCGTTTGGATCGTCTTCCTCGTCCGAACCGTATATCTCTCCCGGGATAATCGGAAGCAGTTTTAAAAGAGTAGGCTCGTGGCTTACCGTATTTTTGAAATTGGTATATGCCAGATAAATCTCACCGATTTTCTTTTCATCAAATTCTTTTAAGAGTTTGTTGCAGACTTTGATGGCATCGGCATATTCAAAGCCTTCGGCGAGCTCAGAATAATCCTTCCTGATGTAATAGCCTTTTCTCTCAAGAAGTTCCCTGCCCTTTCGGCCGATGATGTAAATATCCGTTTTGTCCTTGTCAAAATCACCGTTGGTAATAAGCTTGACAATATTGGAGTTGTATCCGCCGGCAAGACCTCTGTTGGAGGTTATTACCAGTACGGCCTTTCTGTCGCATTCGCTCACTTTTACGTAAGGAGTGTCGACATTTGCCGAATCGGATAAAAGATCCGTAACGGTATTGTACATGGCTCTGAAATAATATTTGGATTTAATGGCTCTGCCTTTTGCGCGCTGAAGTTTTACCGTGGAGACAAGTTTCATCGCCTTGGTAATCTGCTGGGTGCTTGATACACTCTCTCTTCTGCGCTTTATGTCTCTCATTGAGGCCATATGCGTTTTCCTTTTTTATTTAAAATCAGCTTTGAAGTCCTCAATTGCCTTAAGGAGCTTCTGTTCGTTTTCTTCCGTGATTTCCCTGTCATTTTTGATGCTTTCGGGAACTTCGGGATATTTGGTCTTGATGAATTCAAAGAGTTCGTCTTCAAATCTTGTGATGTCAGATACAGCAACATCAAGAAGCAGTTTCTTTGTAGCCGCATAAATGATGATTACCTGATATTCGACAGGCATGGGCTTGTACTGAGGCTGCTTTAAGATCTCTTTGATTCTTTCGCCCTGTGCAAGTTTTTCTTTTGTATCGGCATCGAGTTCGGAACCGAACTGTGCAAATGCCGCAAGCTCTCTGTACTGTGCGAGTTCCACACGGATGGGAGCCGCAATCTTTTTCATCGCTTTAATCTGAGCCGCACCGCCGACACGGGATACCGAAAGACCTGCGTTAACCGCGGGACGGAAACCGGCGTTGAACATTTCGGTTTCAAGATAAATCTGGCCGTCGGTAATTGAAATAACGTTGGTCGGAATGTATGCCGAAACGTCGCCTGCCTGTGTCTCGATAATGGGAAGAGCCGTTAAGGAACCTCCACCGTATTCTTCGCTCATTCTGGCTGCTCTTTCAAGAAGTCTTGAATGTAAGTAGAATACGTCGCCGGGGTATGCTTCTCTTCCGGGCGGTCTACGAAGGAGCAAGGAGAGTGTACGGTATGCGGTAGCATGCTTACTTAAGTCATCGTAGATTACGAGAACGTCTTCTCCTTTTTCCATCCATTCTTCTCCGATAGCACATCCTGCGTACGGAGCTATGTACTGTAAGGGAGCAAGTTCGGAAGCTGTTGATGCAACAACTGTTGTATAAGCCATTGCGCCGAACTCTTCAAGTGTTTTAACGATGTTTGCTACGGTAGAAGCTTTCTGACCGATGGCAACGTAAATACATTTAACGCCCTGTCCCTTCTGATTGATAATCGTATCTATGGCAATCGCAGTCTTACCTGTCTGACGGTCGCCGATAATAAGTTCACGCTGTCCTCTTCCGATGGGTACCATTGAGTCGATAGCCTTGATACCGGTCTGAAGGGGTGTGTCAACGGATTTTCTTGTGATAACGCCGCTTGCAACACGTTCGATCTGACGATACTTATCTGTATTGATAGGTCCTTTGCCGTCGATAGGCTGGCCGAGAGCATTAACGACTCTGCCGGTCAACGCGTCGCCTACGGGAACTTCTACTACTCGTCCGGTGGTCTTTACAATGTCGCCTTCGTTGATATTTCTCTGGTTACCGAGGAGTACGGCACCAACGTTATCCTCTTCAAGGTTCATAACCATGCCGTATACTTCGCCGGGAAACTCAAGAAGTTCGCCCTGCATGGCGGTTTCAAGACCGTGAATACGTGCGATACCGTCCGCAACCTGAATTACCGTTCCGACATTGGATACTTCCATTCGGTCAGAGTATCTTTTTATCTGATCCTTAATCACAGAACTTATTTCTTCCGGTTTTAAATTCATGGATCTTCAGTCCCTTTCTTTAGATTTGAATTTTGTGTAAATCCCTGGTAATGTTTTCAAGTTTCGTTTTTACGGAATTATCCACAATTCTGTCTTTTATTCTGATTACCATTCCGCCGATTAAAGAAGGATCTGTTTCGTATTCGATTTCGATCTCTTTGTAATCGGTAGTTGATAAAAGTTTATCTTTTATGCGCTGCTTCATCTCGTCGTCGATTGCAATCGCGCTTGTTACCTTTGCCTGTCCGATATGCAGATATTCCTTGACGCGAAGGATAAAATAATCAAGTATTTCGTCAAGATAACCGTATCTGCCCTTGACTGTAAGCAGTTCAAGAAACGAAAAAAGTTTTTCGTCGATTTTGCCTTTGAAGACTTTTTCGAGAATCTCGAGATGTTCTTCCTTGGAAAATCTGGGATTTGACATCAGCTCTTTTAACTCGGGGTTGGCGTCAACAACATTTTTCAATTCCTTAACTTCTTCAAGCATTTCAATACATGAAGAGGATTCGGTTGCAATCTGAAATAAAGCTTCGCCGTAAGTCGTTATTGCTGATTTAGCCATGTATCCTCACCTATTCCCTTTAAGGTTTCATCGAGTAAACGTTTCTGATCGGCTTCACTCATAGAAGAAGCAACAATCTTTCCTGCCATAGCTTCGGCAACATTAATAACTTCTTCCTTGACTTCGTCAGCCACTTTAAGTTTCTCAAGGTTTGCTTCACGATGGGCATTGTCGATAATCTTGCCCGCTTCTTCACGTGCATCGGCAACTATTCTGTTCTCATTTGCCAAGGCTCTCTGTCTCGCATCGGAGAGAATGCCTTCGACTTCGGCATCAACGTTTTTCAGTCTGTCTTCATATTCAGTCTTGAGACGCTCTGCATCTTCTTTTTCTTTTCTCGCTGCTTCAATATCATCCGCAATTCCCTGTTTTCTCTTTTCAAGGAATTTTCTTGCAGGATTGAAAAAGAAGAACGAACCGCCGAGGAAAAGTACAAATACGGCAACAAGCGTCAGGAGGGAATCATGCAGAAGCTGAAAATCCAGGTTGAATAGTCTGCTCATAATTAAGCCCTGCCTCCTTTAATATTTCTTTTCCGATTAGTTTGTAAAAGGCTTAACGAATAAGAGCAACATTGCGATTAACAAGCCGTAAAGACCTGTTGTCTCGGCAACAGCCTGACCCAAAAGCATTGTAGACATGATCTTACCCTGTGCACCGGGATTACGTCCTACTGCAGAAGCACCGTAACCTGCGGCAATACCCTGTCCTACACCGGGGCCGATACCTGCGATAACTGCAAGTCCCGCACCTATGGCTGAGCATCCTAAGATAAAGTTCTCATTGAATTCCATTTTGTATCCTCCTGAAAATTTTATGTTTATCTTAATTTCAATTTAGTTCGTTTGAGCTGTTTCCTGTTTCTTAAATACTTTTCTGAGCATTTTCTTAAACACCGTCTCTTCGTTGTCGCCGATTGCACTGCCTATATAGGTTACGGTCAGCATACAGAATACGTATGTCTGGATGGCGCCCGAGAAAAGATCAAAGTATACATGGAGTGCTGCGGGCCATGCGTATGCAAACTTGGCTAAAAGTCCGTATACCAAAGCCATCATAACGGTACCCGATAAGATATTTGCGAAAAGACGCAGTGAAAGCGATACGGGAACCGCACAGTCTCCGATAATATTGATGGGAAGCCAGATGGGAAGCCATGGAGGAAGGGGTGAACATTTATCCTTCCATATTGCCCAGAGGCTGTTAAATCTGACTTCGTTTATTCTGACAAGTGTGAATGTGATAAGACCTAAAGGAAGTGTTACACCGTAGTCGGCTGTGGGAGGTCTTAATCCCAAAAGTCCCGATATATTGGAAAATAGAATAAACAGGAATAGAACACCAATGTAGTTTCTGAAGCCTTTTCCCTTCTTACCCATGGCACCGTCCGTGATGCCGTCTAAGAACTCTACCAGGAATTCAAGTATGCACTGGAAGGTTCCGGGAATTGCTTTTGCGTGTTTAAACACCTGACCGCCGATAAAGAAGAAAATCAGCAGACAAACCACTACAATGAGTAAGCATACATGTGAAGTTGTAATCCATACCTCATGACCCAGGAAGTTGTATTTAAATACACCATGGATCATAAAATCGACGCCGTCAGCGCCCGCTAACAACAGGTTCGGAGTCATTACTTTCCTCCTCCGCCTCCTCTGAACCGTCTGTATCCAGAGAATTGGGATTTATTTTTAAATTTATTTTATGGATAAGCGGCGTTAAATACGTCGCGATTTTTATTGAGAAGATTCCGATAAAAGTTGCAATCGGATTGGTGTAAGGAGATACGCAGGCAACAATCATAACTACGACTGCTATAGCATATCTGAAGAAAAATGCCAGTCTCATGCGTGCCGTGGCTCTTTTCTCATCGGATACCGCTTTTACAACGGCTCTGGCCATATTGTCGGTCATAACCAGCGCGGTAACTGTCCCGAGAACTCCGCCAAGCACCCAGGCAAGCATATTTTTAGGAAACCACATACCGATAAGAATGTTGAGAATTCCGAGTATGATTACGCCTATCTGAAGTTCTCTCAAAGTCTGCTTGAAATAATTCATTCTTCGTTATCCTTAAATGTACTTTTAACCAGCTTGTACACACCGGTCATTCCGCCGGCAGCTCCCACGAAAAAGAATATTATCGCAAGGAACGATGTACCGAATTTCTTATCCAGATAATAGCCCAGAAAAAAGCAGCCTATCGTAGGTATAAGCATAATCAGCGTAAACTGGGAAATAAAAGAGAGTATTTTAACAATCTTCGGCACAGCGATACCTCTTTAACCTTCTATCGCAAACATACCAAAATTATATTATTTTTTTAAGCCTTTTGCAAGGAAAAATCATACAAAGAATCGGCTTTTTAACACTTTTTCAAAGCTTTCGTGAAGATGGGCCGATTGCAATTGACTTTTTGAATATTTGTGTGTAATATTTTTAGATATAGTATTGTTTGTTTCCAAAATTCACAATATATGGGGGAAAACGTATGCCAGACCTGGTTTTTTATCGTAAAAGGCTTATTCCGTTTGAAAATATCCTTCTAAAGGGGGATACGGTGCTTTTTGCGGACGAACACGCCATGGTCACAAAATGGAATACAATCAACCCCAGAAAAGACATAGATCACGGCTATTCGCTCTATCTTCCCGATGAAGGTTTCAAAATCAGCAAGTTTTTAAGAAAAGACGGTTCATTGCATAAATGGTACTGTGACATCGTCGAATTTTATTTTGACAGGGAAGAAAACTCCGTTACAACGCTCGATCTTCTATTGGATATAACCGTAAACGCCGACGGAGAGATTCATCTTTTGGATATGGATGAGCTTGCGGAAGCCCATGAGAAAGGCTTGATAGACGATGAACTTCTGCACAAAGCACTCATTCGTGCGGACA
This sequence comes from Lachnospiraceae bacterium, assembly GCA_017962225.1. GTDB lineage: Bacteria > Bacillota > Clostridia > Lachnospirales > Lachnospiraceae > UBA3766. Next base: position 13,915 of record JAGCVT010000135.1, on the reverse strand, counting down.
GGCTTTTGAAAGCAGCATATTCGGGCAGCTTTAAAAAATACACCGACATGCTGGATTCGTACATAAAAGAATAATTCAGTAATTCAGATATCAAAAAAGGAAGCTTACAAAGCTTCCTTTTATTTTTTAGTAGAAAATGTGGTTTCCTATCTGCATTCCGGTCAGTCCCGGTATAGGCGTTCTGAAGTATACGCAGTTGCCGACATTTGTATTTCCCGCCATGGCTTCGTCCGCCGCCTTATAGCAGGATGCGGTGGCAAGATTCTGTGCCAGTGCCAGATCGAGTCTTCCGCTGGATGCGGGTGAAAACTGACTCGGCTGGTAAATGACGCCGTAAACTGAGTCCGGATATCTGCTTGAGAGCACTCTGTTCATAACAACAGCGCCTACTGCCAGCTGTCCTTCGTACGGTTCGCCGCCTGCCTCGCAGTAAATGAGGTTTGCCAGAAGATATCTGTCGTTATCCGCAAAGGACACTTCGGAAATATCTCTCTTCGCAGACTGTGCAGCCAGCTTTGAGAGTCTCAATTCCTCTTCGTACTGCTTCTTTAAAGCCTCGATATCTTCTTCCTGCGCTTTTATCTGCGCTTCCTTTTCGGCTATTTCTTTTTCAATCTCCGCGAGCTCGTTATTTGTATCGTTTATCTGAGCCGAATACTGGCTTACAAATTCGCTTGTGGTATTGATAAGTTCGGTGATTCTGGCCTGTTCCTCTCTGCTCTGCGTTTCCAGATCTTCAAGACCCGCAAGTTCCTCTTCAAGTTCGGCTTCCATTCCGGCCACTTCTATGGTGGTCTGCTTGTAATCCTCGAGCATATCGTTGTCGTATTCGGAGATCATAAAAATATAATCCGAAATATTTAAGAAGGTTGCAAAATCCTTGCTCGATAAAATCATGTCAAGATACATGTTGTCGGGCTGTTCGTAGATGTTCTGAAGACGCTTTTTCATGTTTGCGTACTGTTCTTCTTCCACAGCCTTGGCATCCGCAAGTTCCTGTTTCTTGACTTCTATCTCTTCTTTTTTTACGGTAATCTTATCGCAGATTTCTTCATACTTGCGGTTTTCTTCCGCAAGATTCTCATTAAAAGAATTCAACTGAGCCTTTAAGGTGCCCTGTTGATACTGCAATTGATTTAATTCGTTTTTCTTTTCGTCCTTTTCGCCCTGAGCAGCCTGTTTTTCCTGTTCTATCGCCTGCTTCTGCTTTTCTGCCTGATCAATCTGCTGAAGCAGTGAACTCGGCGTAGCATGCACCAGAATCGGCGACATGTTAAAAAACAGACATAACGTTGCGAATAAAGAAACGAAAACTGTAAAAGCTTTCTTCATAGATTAAATCAGTTTAAACTTCGATTACGATCTTTCTTCCGGTCTTTGTGTACTGTGTACATTTTACGCCGGCAGCCTCAAACATTTTCTTTGCCGCAATATTCGTGGGTGTGTTGTTATATTTATCGGAATCGTAGATAACTTCCTTAATTCCTGCCTGAATAATGGCCTTTGCACATTCGTTGCAGGGGAATAAGGAAACATAGATTTTGGCACCCTCAAGATTGCCGCCTCTGTAGTTTAAGATGGCGTTAAGTTCACTGTGTGCAACGAAAGCGTACTTGGTGTTAAGTACTTCGCCTTCTCTTGCCCAGGGGAACAAATCATCGCTGCAGCCGTTGGGAAATCCGTTGTAGCCTACGGATAAAATTCTGTTGTTTTTATCCACTATGCAGGCGCCGACCTGTGTGTTGGGGTCTTTTGAACGCATTCCCGAAAGAATGGCGATTCCCGTAAAATATTCATCCCATGAAATATAATCCTGTCTTTTATCCATATCCGTCTCCGTAAATTATTAGCCTATTTTGTTCCGAAAATTCTGTCGCCTGCATCTCCGAGGCCCGGAACGATGTAAGCGTTTTCGTTTAACTTCTCATCCTTAGCACCGATGTAGATGTCGATGTCGGGATGATCTTTGGTAAGTCTCTCGATACCTTCGGGAGCTGCGATGATACACATAAAGTGAATGTTCTTGCAGCCTTTTGCCTTAAGCATAGTGATTGCTGCTGATGCGCTTCCGCCTGTTGCGAGCATGGGGTCTACTACGAAGACATCTCTCTGTGAGCAGTCTTCGGGGAGCTTGCAGTAATACTCTACGGGCTCGTGTGTTGCAGGGTCTCTGTAAAGACCGATGTGTCCGACCTTTGCCGCAGGTATAAGTGTAAGCATGCCGTCTACCATTCCGAGTCCTGCACGAAGAATCGGAACTATAGCCATTTTCTTTCCTTTAAGTTCTTTAACCGTTGTAGGGCAGATAGGAGTTTCGATATCTACGTCTTCAAGCTTTAAGTCTCTTGTAGCCTCATAGCAGATAAGCATTGCTATCTCGCTTATGGTCTGACGAAAATCCTTGGTACCCGTATCCTTTCTTCTGATGTAACCGATTTTGTGCTGAATCAAAGGATGATCCATAATCACAATTTTGCCCATTTTGCCACCTCCGTATATTTTGCTTTATTATTCTTCTGCTTTTGCAATTTTAGCAATTCTTCTTATGTGCTTTTCCTCGTTGCTGAACTCTGTGTTTAAGAATGTGTCAACGATTGACATTGCAAGAATTTCTCCGACGATTCCAGCACCCATAACAAGGATGTTTGCATCATTGTGTTCTCTGGTAAGTCTTGCGGAAACGGTATCTGCGCAGAGAGCTGCTCTGATGCCTTTAATCTTGTTTGCAAGCATGCTCATTCCGATGCCCGTGGTGCAGATAAGGATGCCTTTGTCAACCTTGCCTTCGGCAACTGCTTCTGCTGCGGGTTTTCCGAAATCGGGATAATCGCAGGATGCAAGAGAATCTGTTCCGAAATCCACTACCTCTATTCCTTTTTCGGTTAAGTGCTTCTTAACCGCTTCTTTTAAAACGTATCCGCCGTGATCGCTGGCTAATGAAATTTTCATGTCTTTCCTCCGTATCAAACATCGATTATTTTATGACCGGCCGCTTTTATGAGTCTGTTCATAACCGCAGCGCCGATTCCTTTGTCCGAAAAGCTTTCGGATAAAATAAGCGTGGTATTTTCGTCATCGCACTCTCGTAAAACTCTGTAAAGGCTCGCAGCGATTTCGTTATAATCGTTTTCGCTTCCGACATCTTTTACTTTCATGCCCGAAAATTCGGAAACATGTTCGCTTACGCAAAGAACGGTGCAATCTTTATTTTGCCCCATTTCTTTTATTTTGGCAACAACCCTGTCAGGCTCGCCCCTGACAATTACCATATCGGCCTTGGGTGCGTAATGTCTGTAACGCATTCCCGGAGCCTTCGGTCTTTCGGTAGAGTTTGCGTCAAGAATTGTTGGATCCACACATACTTCGCCAAGCACCTCTTCAAGCATTTCCTTTGAAACGAATCCCGGACGAAGAATCATCGGTTTTTCGCCTGTCATATCTACGATGGTGGATTCAAGTCCGATCGGAATGTTTCCGCCGTCGATTATCATATCGACTCTGCCGTTTAAATCCTCGCATACATACTTTGCAAGCGTGGGGCTCGGTCTTCCCGAGATATTTGCGCTCGGTGCAGCAACAAATCCGCCCGAGGCTTCAATAAATGCCATTGCCGTCGGGTGAATCGGGAAACGTACCGCTACGGTATCAAGCCCGCCCGTCGTCTCAGAAGGCACTTTGTCTTTTTTCTTAAAAATCAGCGTCAGAGGTCCGGGCCAGAATGCATCCATTACTTTCTTTGCATTATCCGATACTTCTTCGACTATCTCATAAAGATCCTCTATCCTGTAAATGTGTACTATCAGAGGATTGTCAGAAGGTCTTCCCTTGGCTGCATAGATTTTCTTTGAGGATTCGGGATTTAAGGCATCTCCTCCGAGTCCGTACACGGTCTCGGTCGGAAAAGCCACAAGTCCGCCTCTTTTTATTATCCCGCCTGCTTCTTTTATGAGGGATTCGTCTATATTGTTTTCATCTATCTTAACTGTTTTGGTAATCATTACATTTCTATTTTGACAGATAATCCTGAATCACATCCCAGGCTTCTCTTGTATCAAATCCGAGCTTCCACTCTGCCACGCCCGCGCATCCGTGCGCATCCATGACGGAGAGCTTTGCTTCAATTGACTGAGGGTCCTCAAGCCATACCTGGTAAAGGGTTCCGTTCATTTCCTTTTCGCCGTACTTCTGGCAGGTCTCATCATTCCAGTTAAGCTCTACGCCGTACTCCTCGCACCATGCTGCGGTGGAATACATTCCCATGGTATCCGCCGTAACCGTGCCGTCCTTGGTCTTCCATACACGTGTGTAGAAAGGAACCGCATTGATAATCTTTTCTGCGGGAACGCCGCTGTCTATGGTATTTTCGATACCGCTTTCAACAAAGCCTATCGAAGCCACGCTTCCTGCTACTCCGCCCGAAGCCCAGTGCTCGTCATAGCCCATTACGATTATGTAATCGCAGACATTACCCTGAACGCCTCTGTTGTAATGAATCGTGGAGGCAGTGGGTGCATAGTTGTCTACCGAAAGAACAATGCCTTCTTTGTGTGTCGCAACCGAAAGCTCTCTTAAGAATTCAGCCCAGTCGCTTCCTGCATCGGAAGGTATTTTTTCAAAGTCGAGATTGATACCGTCCAGACCGCTTTCCTTGGTCATGGAAATCATGTTGCCGATGAACTCCTGTCTGACATTGTACGAATGGAGGATGGAAGAAAGATCGACTTCATTGTCAACGTCGGTCCATACACCCCAAATCTTCACGCCTGCATTGTGGGCATTCGCAACATAGTTTGAGTTGACGATGGCTTTTATGGTGCCTTCGTTATCGGTTATTCTGAAAACCGTGGGCGCAACCACATTGATTCCCGCATCAAGGGGAACATCCGAAAAATCACTGGCATTAATGTCAAAGAGCTGATGGAACGCCATGTTGATTTTGGTATCGCTCTTAATCGAGCTGTATTCGAGAGGTATCTCGCATTTTTCAAGAACTATATTGTCGGAGCCGGATTTATCGTAACGTTTTATTTCCACGTATCCGATAACGCCGTCCTTGGTCATAACCTTGGCCCAGTCTTCCATTTCTTCAAGGACGTAAACAGAATCGCCTTCTTTTACATCTTTTAGGATATCGCTCTTTACACCGCCGCGGTATCTGACCTGGGTGTCTTTGTTGATGGTCGCTTTGTTAAGATGAGTGTCCTCGGTGTAAATGACCATTCTCTTGGGACTGTCATATTTGTTGATATCGAAATCCACAAAAAGCTTAAGGAAATTAAAAGAGAAATATGTCTTTCCGTCATTTGTGATAACGGGAGCGCATTCCAGATCTCTCTTTTCATTGCCCTTGTAATAACAGTAATTGCCTGTCTGGTTGATATCTGCTTTTATAATCTCGTCCTGCGTGGTATAAAGGCAGAGCTGCTCATCCAGGTTTATATAAAAATGGTTTGTGAAATATTTTTTGACGTCGTCGTGCGAAATATAATAAGAGTTTTTATAATAAACGCCCTTTTCTTCGACTTTTGCGTTGTTGATTATCATTGCAACCTGATAATCGTAAAAAACTCCGTAATACTCTTTTAAATCGGCATGTTTGCCGGAATATCTGTATCTGTCGAGAATTTTGTTACCGTAGAATCCGGCAACCAAAGCTATTATAGCCGCAATGGCTACAAAGACAGGGATAAATTTGCCGAGAGCTTCGTTAAACTTTCTCTTACGTCTGCGCTTTGCAACCTCGTTCGGGCGTCTTTTAACTCTTCTCGACGGGTGTGGTCTTCTTGAATTTCGGGTATTTGCAGAATGAGGGTCCGGTCTTCGGCCGGTATTTCTTCTGCCTGGTTCAGGTCTCATTTCAAGTCCTCCTTTAAGTCACCCCTCATTATATCAAAAAAATAAAATGTAGTCATTACCTTTTCTCATTTGGCATTCGTTTAAAGCGAAATCAGTCGGCTCGAGGGATAAATCGATTTGATGGATTTCAGACCAAAAAGAACGTGATGAAATAATCCGAAAAGATAATGCCACATTTTATTTGGGGTGCAGGAGTACAGTGCTTGTATTTATGTGTGTATAACTTGATATGGGGAAACGAATGTGCGAGTAACACATCGTTTTAATGAAGACACTCCGTGAAAGACGCACGGAGCAGAAAAAGAGTAACCACCCTCCTTTCCGTACATTTTTCCCTTTCACCTTGAGATGATTATATAACTTTTTATATATTTTGACAAGTATTTTTATATTCTTTTAGTAATAATATACAATTTCGACATATTATTTATTTTGCGTTTTTTGCCGATATATGTTAAAATACATATAAGAAAACATGCAGAAAAATGCACAATGAGGTCAGATATGAGAATTGACAAAATTAATGACAATCAAATAAAGTGCATACTTACCGAGAAAGATCTGGCGGAGAGACATCTTAATCTTCGCGAGATGTCTTACAATTCTGCTGAGATTCGCAATCTCTTCGCGGAGGTTATTCGTTATGCTTACAAAAACTTCGGTTTCGATGCAAATAACGTTCCGCTTAAAATAGACGTTATTCCGCTTCGTACCTCCGCCGTACTTTTCATCACCAAGGTTGAGGAGCCAGAAGAACTGAATCCTTCCTATTCGCATTTCTCTCCCGCAGTATACGAGAAGATGAAAAATCCCGGAAAGGACGATAATTCGGATCTGTCGGAAAGCTTCAAAAACCTGATAAACGCTCTCTTCCCTACAGAGGAAGGAATCGTTACCGGTGAAGATGATAACCGCACTGATTTTTCAAAAGACAGTACTATCGTATTTGCATTTGACAAGGTCGGTGATGTAATAGATGCCTGCAAGGCAATCAGCGCAACATACGACCACTTCTCATCGCTCTACTTTGACGAATCAAAGAAGTTATACTTCCTTAAGATGTTCACCGACGGCGAGCCCGACGGCAACTTCAGACAGAACTGTATCAGCCTCCTCGAGTACGGCAACAACGTAACGGGCGACAAATTCTTTGACAGTTATCTGGCAGAGCATGCGAAAGTACTGGCAGAAAAAGATGCAGTACACAGACTCGGTTAGGAAAGGACTTTATAAAATATGGCAGAAAAACCTATAGTAACTATCACGATGGAAAATGGTGATGTGATTAAAGCGGAGTTATATCCCGAAATCGCTCCCCAGTCCGTTAACAATTTTATTTCACTTATTAACAAGGGATTTTACAACGGACTTATCTTCCACCGTGTAATCAACGGATTTATGATTCAGGGCGGATGTCCCGACGGCAACGGAATGGGCGGCCCCGGATACAGCATTAAGGGCGAATTTGCAATCAACGGTTTTGAAAACAACTTAAAGCATACAGAAGGTGTTCTTTCAATGGCCAGAGCATACGATCCCAACTCGGGCGGAAGCCAGTTCTTCATCATGCACAAGACTTCTCCCCATCTTGACGGACAGTACGCCGCATTCGGCAAAGTAATCGAAGGAATGGAAGTTGTAAACAAAATCGCAGAATGCGATACAAATCCTTTCAACGACAGACCTTTAAAGCCTCAGGTAATGCAGACCGTAACTGTTGATACTTTCGGTGTTGATTATCCAGAACCTGAGAAAATGTAATTAATCATAAATGAGCCAAATGGGGACGGTTCTTAAATGGTCAAAAAAGCCAAAACAGAACCGTCCCCAATTGATCAAAAAAGCCAAAACGGAACCGTCCCCAAATGGTCAAAAAAGCCAAGTGGGGACAGTTCTTTTTTAATTCACAAGATGGTATCTGATAAATCTGATGATGCTTCTCTTCTTCAAATCCTCGAGCAGCGTATCCCTTATCTTGAATGCTTTTTCGCAGGCTTCTTTGTAACCCTTTTCATTTCCGCCAGGATTGTAAAGATAGTTTTCAAGATCATCCGTGAAGGTTAATAAATTCTCTTCGTAATCCGCCGAAAGTCTTACTTTGTATTCGTAAATTGTCTCGGCTTCGTTCATGGGCTTTCCAAGCAGTTTAAGTACAGTGAAAATCTGTTTGCATAGCACGACAAACTTTCTGTCGTAATTCATTTTGTTTAAGCGTATTGCCGCAGTAATTTTGAAAACAAGGAAGAACAATGCTATTACAGCAACGCCCGCTGCGACAGGAATTGCAACCATGTACCATTCGATGATTATTCCTTCGTCTTCTGCCTCTTCTTCAACCAATTCGGGAAGCGTCGATTCATCCGTTGGAGCTTCTTTTCTTTCGTAGGTTCCTATGGGCGGAAGCTCGGAAGGTTTAGCCGTTCTTACCCAGTATGTGCCGCCGCCGAAGCCAGGCGTTGCGTCAAACGATACCCAGCCTGCGCCGTCAAAATAAACTTCACTCCATGCGTGCGCCATATTTGAAGAAACATAAACCGATTTACTCGAACCGGTTTTGATATTGTACCCTTGCACATATCTTGCAGGTATGCCTTCCGCTCTCGCAAGAAGCGTAAATGCCGTTGCAAAATAGCTGCAGTAACCTTTTCTGGATTCGAGTATAAAATAATCAAGGAACTCAGTATCGCTGTCTATGTAATCGGGTATCTTTCCCGGGGTTTCTGTATATTCAAAGGATTTAAGAAGCGCTTCGATTCTCTGAAGTTTTTCGACATCATTTTCACAGCCTTCGTATAGCTTATCCGTGTAGGCTTTAAGTTCATCAGAAAGCACAACTTCTTTTCCGTAGAAATCATGAATATACTGCTGGTGGGCGATGAAGTTTTCATACGAATACTCATCATCGTTTTCCAGTCCGAAATGCGCTTTTAATGTTCCGTTATAAACTTTTTCGCTCGGGGTTGTGCCTTCTTTCAGGAAGTTTACAAAGTCTTCGTTTTCGGTATTTACCAGAAGGTAAATGATGTTGTACGCGGTCTTGTAACTCTTGCTCTTCGGCCACATAATATCTGCACCGCTGTTTATAACATCGAAGCTGTAAACAGGCAGATTACTCTTTCTGATTGCAACCTTTTCGGGCGCAAAAATATACGAGGTATTTACCTGAATATATTCGATTCGCATCTTTTCCCATCTGACATAATCTCTCATTCGATCGTCATAATCCGCAAGAGATGCAATGATACCGATGGTATCAAACATTGAATCCGGAGATGAAGATATATCCTCATCCGTCCATTCCTGTCCGTTAAATGTAGAGAAATTCTTTCCCCTTAATTTCAGTGTATCCATTTCATTCGGAATTCCCGATACCGAAAGTACGGTTTCGTTGGAGGATTTTACTTCTCCCGTAATATCTCCTCTGTCGGAAAATCCCATCTGTGCTTCCGCATAGTCTTCGTTCTTTCGTATGGATGCTCTGATGCGGATATCGCGCACCGTTTCGGTTATGGTCTGATAAATATTCTTTACTACCGTCCAGTTGTAAGGCTTGGGCGAATAAGGCAGAATCAGAACCGCGATTATGATTAAGAGGATAAACGGCGAAGTGAAGACCATGTGTTTTTTAAGATCTCTGTCGCCGGACTTTTTCCACCGTCTCTGAAACTCCGAAACAAGCGTTAAAAGCACAAGCAAAAATACTGCTGCCACGTAGAGTTTGCTAACGTTGAATTTAAAAATCATAATCGGAATCAGCGACGCAAACGAAAGCACTGAAACTACGATTTGGAACACTCTGACGTATGCGCATAACTCTCCTAAAAGAAACGCTGCCAGCGCAAATGCAAGGAGCCATAAAAGTCTTGCGTTTTCAATCGCAAGTCCCAGGAATTCATCATATCTTGAAAGGATGATAATAAAAATCGTAAAAGCAGAAAGTATTCCGATTGAGATAAATCTTCCGGTCGTTTTGCCGTTTTTAAAAATCACAAAAAGACTAGTTACGGCAATCTGAGCAAGGAATAATAGTATTCCTACTTTTCCTACCCCCGTCGGACCTGCCGCGATTGCATGAATTCCCGATACAATTGTGAAGACATATAAACACTCATAAAAGAAAGTAACCATCACAGCACCTCCTTTAATTTGTCTTCATAGCCGATATGCGTGTATTCCGTATTCTTGCCAAGATCGGTTTCTTTTACCTTTAACTCGTCTTCGCTTATATGATATACGGTTACGGGGATTCCGTTTTTATTAAGCTCCTCTATCTGCATCAAAGCCGCATCATTAAACTCGTGGATAATCATATAAACCATACTGCAGGATGTGATATTCGAAGCCCATACAGATTTGTAAAGATTGTCCGTTGTATGCTCTTCCTTAAAAGCAAACTCTCCCATAGCGGCGTAAAAATCCTCAAAAGAAGCCATGCCCTGAAGAGAGTATTTTTTAGGAGCACCTTCATACGTAAAAACAGAAGCGTTTATGCCTTTTGAAAGATAGTAATAAACTACCGCAATCGTCGTTTCCAAAACCTTGTTTTCAAGCGGAAGAAAATCACCCATGTCTTTGCCGTAACGGCAGGAATCCATGATGACTCCTATGCTCGGATTTTCTATGCCTGTTTTGTTTCTGACATAGGGCTTGCCCATATGCGCAGAAGTTTTCCAGTTAATGTTTCGAATGTCATCGCCCGGAATATATTCTCTTACCAGAACATCCGGTTCGCTTGGATTAATTTTTGAATCTTTGTAAACGTCGGGCGAATATGGATGTCGTAGAGTTTCAAGTATTTCAAGGCGCGGTAAAACTATAGCGCGTAAGTTTTCTTTGTTTTTAAAGTTAAAGGAAAAGAGGCGCAGATAATCCTGAACGATTATGTTTCTAACTCCCACATCGTATTCGCCGCGGTATTTGCAGACAAGCACGGTTTCTTTTTTAAGACCGGAATGCGGCGGGAGCTCGTATTCATTGTTTTCGTCAAGTTCGTTAATGGTGGAAAAATCCGAAAAGAATTCGACCTTTATGCCGGAGAAGGAATAAAAGTCCTCATTTTGCAAAGTAAAATAATAGTCTGTCGGTGAGCCGACAACGACATTTTTGGTAACGATTACCTGATAAATGCGGTAACGAAGATATACTAAAAAACAGTATGCTGCGGAAATTGCGGGAATCAGAACCGTCAGAAAGAAGAACCCGTAAGAAACGGGCCCGCCGTAAAACGATATGGCAATGACAGAAAGGATAATCAGAGCCAGTGCTATCAGTCGGTTCCTAAGCATTTCACACCACCCAAAGAACTAAACCATCGGTACCTTTGCTTTCAGAATAATGGATTTAAGTACTTTATCAACATCTTCCTTGGCAATTTTTGCTTCGTATGTGAGAGAAATTCTGTGGTGAAGGACATTGATTGCAACTGCCTTGATATCGTCGGGCTTTACAAAATCGCGGCCCGACAAATAAGCCTTGGCCTGAGCTGCGCGGATTAAGTGAAGCATTGCTCTGGGTGATGCGCCCATTACAAAGCTTGCTTCGCTTCTGGTCATGGTAATGATATCGTTTGCATATTTTATGACATCGTCGACAACTTTTACCTTCTCGACTTCTTTTTTCATTTCGATAATTTTTTCAGCGTTAAGAACCGCGTCTGCCTCATCCTCTTTCTTTTCTGCGAGGAAGTTTTTGGTCATGATGATTTCGTTTTCCTGACTCGGATAACCCACGGAAAGCTTCATCATAAAACGGTCCATCTGCGCTTCGGGCAGCGGATATGTTCCGACAAATTCTATCGGGTTCTGTGTGGCAATCACCATAAAAGGATCAGGAAGTTTGATGCGCTCCTTATCAATAGTAACGCAGCCCTCAGCCATAGCCTCAAGAAGGCTCGCCTGGGTCTTGGGTGAAGTACGGTTAATCTCATCGGCTAAAATAAGCTGATGCATTACCACACCCTCTTTGTATTCAAACTCGCCTGTTTTCATGTTAAGAATCTGTACGCCGAGCACGTCCGAAGGAAGTGTATCGGGCGTAAACTGAATTCGTCCGAAACTTAAATCAACAGCGCGTGCAAGCGTCTTTGCAAGCGTGGTTTTTCCGACACCCGGAACGTCCTCTAAGAGCACATGTCCGCCCGACAAAAGACAGATAATTACATTTTCTGTAACATCCTCATGTCCGATAAAATATTTGTTTATGTATTCAGATAATTTTTCGCTCATGCCTTCTCCTTTTTTTCTCAAATTTCTCCTCTCTAAATTATACTATAAACTCATAAAAAAAACGACTTTCCGTTTTAACGGAAAGTCGTTACTTCTTTTATGAAAAATTAGTTTTTCTGGTTGAGTGCAAATACAAGTGCATCCACGTCAATTCCGTGAACCATGCTTGCTTCCTCAAGTGTTTCGCCCTGTGCTGCGGGGCAGCCGATACAGTGCATGCCTGCGCCCATAAGTACAGGAACTGCATCAGGATTAGCATTTATGATTTCACCGATGGTCATGTCTTTTGTAATTTCTGCCATTTTATTCACCTCCGTATTAATAATCCTTTGAAAGAATAACACTTTTTATGTATGCGGTCAATTGGGTTAAGAAAACCTTATGTGGTCGCCTCTCTTCTGAACCACTTCGTAGCCGACTTTTTTAACTCTTAAGGTCATGCAGCGAATACATTCCGCGGCCTCATCACCCGTACAGATTTTATTGTCGTATAAAAGATATTTATCCCTGACATCTGTCGGAGAAAGGTTAGGCATTACGACATTTGCGCCCGCCAAAATACCTTTCTCTCTTCCCAGACCGTCCGCTGTTCCAAGCGCAGTTGTTGCGGGAAGCAGAACTTCGGGAAGCATAATTCTTATGATTGATAAAAGCTTTAAAGTAATCTCAACGCTGCCTGTCTCGCAGTCAGCAAAAGGCGTGTCGTGATGAGGAATAAAGGGTCCTATTCCTACCATCTCGGGCTTGAATTCCTGCAGGAATCTTAGGTCTTTTATGAGGTGTTTAACGGTCTGGTTCGGCGAACCGATCATCATTCCGCAGCCAACCTGATATCCGATTTCTTTTAAGTCCCAGAGGCACTTCATTCTGTGGTCGAACGAAAGCTCTGCGGGATGAAGTGACTCGTAATGTTCTTTGTCCGCGGTCTCATGTCGTAAAAGATATCTGTCAGCACCTGCATCAAAAAGCTTCTGATAGCTTTCTTTTTCTCTCTCGCCAATCGACAGAGTCAGCGCACATTCGGGATATTTTTCCTTGATTTCTTTTATGAGCGGGACGAGCACATCATCACTGAAATATGCATCCTCTCCGCCCTGCAGCACGAATGTTCTGAAGCCCAATTTGTATCCGCTTTCGCAGCAGCTTAAAATCTGCTCTTCGGTTAATCTGTATCTCTCGGCATTCTTGTTGCTTCGCCTGATACCGCAGTAGAGGCAGTCGTTCTTACAGTAATTCGTAAACTCAATCAGTCCCCTTAAATAAACTTCCTTACCGTATACGTCTTCTCTTACCTCTCTCGCCTTCGATGCAAGATATTCTGTTGTTTCCTTGTCTTCGCAAAGAATTAATCTTTCAAATTCTTCGTCGGATAAGTCTCTTTCTTTTACAAGTCTGTCAATTAAGTCTTTCATTCATTTTCCTTCTTGGTCTGTTCATTTTCTTCTTTGTATTTCGCATACGCCTCATCTATTTGAACCTTAAAAGCATCATAATCTTCAAAGCGGAACGGAAAGCCGTAAAGCTCTGCATTAAGATGTTCTTTTGCAAACGCCTTAACATCATCCGTGTATGCGCCGTTATAATATTCAATCACAAATCCGCGTGCCTTTTTCTTAACCTCATCTTCCATAAACCAGTTGTTTCCTGTAAGATAGTCCGTCGGTTTTACTTCGCGCTTCTTAATCCGGGCCATTAATTCTTTTATCTCAGCTGCGGTGTCCTCATCATTATCTTTCGAGGTCTGGTAGAAATTATTTTCAATTATCCACATTAAAAGATACGCAAAATCATCATATGCATATTCCCAGACTGCGTTTTCATCCTCGCGCGTAAGT
>JAGCVT010000002.1 GCA_017962225.1 Lachnospiraceae bacterium | reverse complement strand
TCTTCCTGAAAATCCTTCGTCACTCCCTTTTTTCCTAAAAGATATTCATCCATCCATTCGTATTTCATTGTTTTATTTCTCCATTATCTTCGTACAGTCTGTTTGTTTATAGATTCGCTTTTTTGTCTTACAATCAGCTAATCTTGAGTCTCCCATTTTACAGTCCTGCAATCATTGAATTTTGCAAAATTCCTTAGTGTTCGCTCAAGCTCTGAGTTCAATGCCTTGGTCTGTCGTGTGTCCGGCTCCCACCACAGGCCGTTTACGTTAAGAACACCTTCCTTTCGATTGGGTACGGCCTCGATTCTGCCGACGAATCGATCTTTATAAATGATGGGGAGCGTATAATATCCATACTTTCTTTTTGAAGCAGGTGTATAGATTTCCCACGAGTATGTAAAATCCCACAAAGCCTTTACCAAAGCCTTATCCCATAAAAGAGGATCAAGCGGTGCGATAAATGACATCCTGGGTTTAAGATCCGCGCTTTCCGCAAGGATTTCCTGCATTATCGCATCATCCTCAGCACGATAATAAAAAGGCACCTTTATCCCTTCAACCATTACAGGTTTTATTTTTTTATCCGCTTCCAGTTTGGAGAGTACTTTTTTTCTCAAATCGGCTTTTAATTCAATGCCAAGAAACGCCGTACTGTTCTTATCCCACAAAAGCCCGACTGCTCCGATTCTTCTAAGTACACGCCATGAAATAAAATCATATTCATCCTTGCATGGATTCTTTGCTTTCAACACTGTGGCAGGTAGATAATTCCTGGACAAATCATAGTATTTTCGACTTCCCTTTTTATGATGAATAATCAGCTCGCCGTCGGTATATAACTGTTCAAGAACGGATCTTGCTGCCGACGATTTTTTATCCCAGTTGCCGCTCCAATGAATGAAAGAATGCCAGTAGATTTCACCCTCAATCGGAAGTGAATCGCTGCAAACCGGACCGTTCTTTTTAATAAAAGAAACAGCCTCTTTTTTAAGTTCCTTCATGTCGTCAAAAGTATCGCCCATCCTTCGGCTGTAATCTCTGAAAGAAGCAAAATAAGGCCAGTCTTCCGCGGGCCAAATCGATAATTCCTTATCGACGTAATCCACCAGTTTTCGGTCTTCATACAGGAGTTCCCAGAGCATGCTTTTTTTGAAGCCTTTAACTCTTGACTGAAGCGTCAGTTCTGCATTCTTGCCGCATACGTCAACCGGATCATACTGAATGCATCCTGCCTGACGTACATAATCGTAAGCGCCCTCTTTCCCGGTGAATTTGTACGAACCAATAAGCCCCTGCTTGGAGAGGATAAATTGTGCTGCCTGTTGTTTGGTAATTGTTAGCATTTTAAAATCCTTTATTCGATATAAGCCACCGCATCAACCTGAAACTGCAAACCCTCTTTGCCGCCGACATGTGCAAATTCCGTCTGAATGGATTTGCGAACCGGATACTTGCCGTTGAATCTTTCTTTTATGATCTTCTCCATAACCGGAATATTCCAGATATCTCTGAAAAGACAGTCCATCTGAATCACATTCTCCAATGTAAGACCGACCATGGCAAGTCTTTCTTCCATGTTGTCAAAGGCTCCGTTTATCTGCTCTTCTATGGTTCCGCCGATATTTCCGACGCAGTAACCCAGGTAGCAGAAGTCTCCGGCTTTTATTATTCCCGAATGTGCCCACTGTTCGTTAACATCGTATCTTTCAATTTTGCTCATTTTTTCCTCCTGAATGTTCTGTATTTCTTCAATCTCATTTTTTGTATTTTCTGCTCATATTATCCGCTATTTCTTTAAGTTTCTCTCTGACCTCTGCCGGTTCAAGAACTTCAACCTTATCGCCGAACGTCAGCATCCACGAAACAAGATTGTCCAAATCGGAATAATACTCTTCAAAAAGAATCTTTCCGTCCTCGGTTTCGCTGCAGCAGTACGTTCCGAATTCCTCGACCAGACGCCACTTCATGTCCGCATCAAACAGCGCTGTGACTTTGATATTTCTCGGATATAAAAGTTCGGCTGACAGGTCGGGCAGCGGTACGTTTCTGCATTCAAATTCTTTCTTCGATACCTGTACATTGTCCATTCGATTGAGTTTGAAAAGCCTGTAGTCTTTTCTTTTAAGGCACCATCCGTACACATACCAGCTGGTCCATTTAAAGACTACGTAATAAGGCTCGATGGTTCTCTCACTCTCTCCGGACGGAGCGAAGTATTTGAATTTAAGCAGCTTCCTGTTTTCAATTGCATCCTGTATCATCGATATTTTTGGCGCCAGTGTTGCTTTATACCATGATGACAAATCAATTAACATTGATTCTTTTCCGCTTACAAGCTCTGACGAGCCCGCCTGGATTTTCTCCATTAACTGACTGTAATAACTGCTGCCGCTCACGCTGTCCAGGCTCCTTAATCCGGCCATAATCATCTGCATATCTCTGGATGTAAGAATGGTCCTATCCATTCTGTATCCGCTCATAATGCTGATGCCTCCGCCGACTCCCTGCGTGGTCTGTATCGGTATTCCCGCCTTGCACAAAGCCTCGATGTCACGGTTAATGGTTCTTCGCGAAACCTCAAAATGCTCGGCCAGTTCGGGAGCAGTTGTCATTTCTTTTTGCAACAATATCGACAATATTCCGATAAGTCGGTCTATCTTCATATTTCTTTACTCCAAATTAAGTATATTATACCAAACATGACAGCATTATGTCATGTTTTAAAAAAGAAAAAAATCCTGTACGCAAAAGTTACAGGATTATTTTTATCCGCGTCTTTTTTTGATTCCCGCAATCCATGATGTAAACAGTCCTATTGCAAACCACATCACTGTTATTATCACGGATCCTATGAAAAACGGTTTGTCAAAAATTGAATTGAAATACCAGTGTCCCGGCAAGATACATGAGAACAGATCCCAGACTGCTGCCCAGTCGGGAAGTTCACACAGAAGCCCTGATATAAGGGAGGCGGCCATTGTTAATATCGGCGCAGCCAGAACCAGATTGGAAAATTTGCCCGACAGTGAACATGTCATCAGAGCAAATGCGGCGGCTGAACATATGTAAAATATAAAGGCCAGAAAAACTTTTAAGGGATGGGGATGACCGCTTGTTATTAAAACGGGAATAAATCCTAAAATCGATACCAGAACCCCCGGTGCTGACTGAAAAATGAACAGAAGAGAAATATTTCCGCCGCGTCCCGATACTCTTTTTAAAAGACTAGTGCCTGAATAATTGCACATCCATGTTCCGCTTATGCAAAGATAAAACATTGCGAAAACAGCATACCATCTGATTCCGAAATATGTTGCTTCCTCTTTATCTTCACTCTTGTTTTCCGTCATCATTATGGTGTTCACATCCAAGAGTGATTCGCCTTTCCAAATTTCGGCCACTTCTTTTCTGTACTCTTCATAATCCGGTTCTTCAAGGTTTCCGTATTCATGCAGTCTCTTTTCAATGAGCACCTCTGACCAGACTTTAATTACATCGTTTATTACTCTTTCCGTGAAAGCTTTCATTTCATACGAATCTGCCATGACATTCAGTTTTATGAGCGATTCATAATTGCCGTCCCATATCTTTTGGGAAAAATCTTCGGGAATAACTATTAATCCCTGTGCCCTGTTTTCAGCAACCGCTTTCACTGCTTCTTCGTATGAATCAAGGTTAAACTCGAATCCTTCTTCGGCGCTTAATATATCCGCCAGGCGTTCGCCCAGATATCCTTCGTCTTCGTTTACGAGTTCAATCGGAATACTCTGTATAACTTCGGTTTTGCTGCTTTGAGAAATAAAAATAGAAACGCCCACTGCAGTTATAATAATTGCCAGCGACGTAAAATCCGTAAACAATGCTCTTGTTCTGCCTTTAAATATCGAAAAGTAATTCATAGGGCGCTCCTTTTACGATATATAACAAAACCAGCAATGAAAAATACAACAAAAGCTCCAAGCAGAACCAGCATATCCATCACATATCGTTCAGTCATCAGAGTATACATGGCATTGGAAAAAATACTAACTCCTGCTCTGAACGGAGATATCCTCATAAAAAATGTAACAGGCAGCGGAAGTCCTGTTTTATCGGAAAGAAAAGTCACACCAACCATTGAAACGGTTCCGAAATACAAGCCTGCCCAAAGCGCCGACTGTCCTTTTTTGAAAATCGATCCTATTAAAACTGCCAGTGAAGAAAATGTGAAAGAGAGCAGAACCACACCCGCTAAAACCGAAAGAGCAAAATTAAATTTTATTTGTTTTATTAAACGCGCAACGGGAAACATTATCAGAAATGCGAACATAATAAGAACTGCGCCCGATATTATTCTGGAAATGAAATAGGCAAAGAGTCTTTTATCAGATATGCTTCTTTTCTTAAATGTTTCCGATAAATCCAGGCTCGTGAGATACATGATGGGAAACGAAGAAAAGAATGCGCAGGCCGTAAAAAGAAGGGCTACCATATATCTGAAGTGATAAGAGCCCCCAAAAAGAAACATCCCGTCCTTACCGATAGTACGACCGCGGTGTATATAAATATCAATCAGATCATTTACTCCGTCATTCCATATCCGGTAAAAATCTTCGTCGGATAATCCATGCCTTTTGGCAATATCAGCCGCAACGTATACGGCTCTTATTCCCTGACCGAAAACCGACAGGCTGCTTTTAATACCCTCTTCGAAAATCAGTGCCTCAAAAGCATGGGACGGAGCATAATAAAAATCTATGGTCACTTTTTCCCCGCTCATGGTTGTAATATATGTTTCGGCGGGAACATAAAGAAAAACGGCCACTTTTCCGTCCGACACAAGTTTTTTGCCGATTTCTGTTGTTTTTACGGGGTACATTGAAAGATTGCCTCTGTCGATCTCGTAATTGATTGTCAGGTTCATCAGCTGTTTAACCATTTCGCTGTCATCTTCATTCAAAACAGCGCCGGAAACGGCAAGTCCTTTTTCGCTTACAATCATCGGAGCCAAAAAAACGGCAAACATTATAATTACGGGAATAGGAGAAAACACAGCAAGAAAAGCCGTTTTTCCATGGCCGAACAGTCTTTTTATATCATAGAAAATGAAGGAGAAAATCTTCATTCAACAAAACGCCCTCTTTCCAGTTTAATAGAGCGATCCATTAACGGCAAAATAATTGTCGGGTTGTGCTCTGTGATGATCATTGCGCAACCTCTTTCTTTTTCTCTTTTTAAAAGTTTCTCTATGCACTCTCCTCCGTATGCATCTATGCCGGCAAGAGGTTCGTCGAGCAAAAGATAATCGAAATCTCCCATCAGGCCGGCAGCCAGATTGGCACGTCTTCTCTGGCCGCCGGAAAGTCTGTCGATACGCTTTCTTTTAAAGCTGTCCATTTCGAGTTCATTCACCAGGTACTCGGCTCTTTCTACATTTGCTTTTCCCTTAAGCGATGACCACGCATAAAGGTTTTCCATTACGGTAAGTTCTTCAAAAAGCACAATATCCTGAGGAACGTATGCTATCTTTGCCTTCGCCTTTTTCCCTTTGAGACCGTCTACAGTGACCTCTCCGGCATCAGGCTTTAAAATCATGGCAAGCATGCCCAAAAGTGTGCTCTTTCCGCTGCCATTGATGCCCAAAAGTGCTACTCCCTCTCCCTTTTCAAGGGTCAGGGAAAGATTGTCGACAGCTGTGAAATTACCATATTTTTTTACTAAACCTTTTGCTTCAATCATAGGTATCTTCCTATCGTGCGATTAGTCTCTGGTTAAAAGAGAAAGTGCATAATACAAACGTACAAGAGAATTTGAGCTTCCGATACCGGAAGTGCCTTCGCCTGAATTTAATTTGTCACCGAGCAATTTAACATTAAGAGTTTCTTTTAACATATCAAGATCGGTTCCGCAGTCAATTCCTGATTCCGCAAGGAAATCGGGAGCTTTTAATTTGTCTGACTTGAGGCTTTCTCTGCTGTACTCGGTCGTTATTGTAACGTTTCCTTCTTCTGCATAGGTTGTGGTAGTATACTGGCCTTTTCCGCCTTTTATGGACTGGCTGATATCACCTGTTATTTCATCTTCAGCAAGGTGAACGCCGCCGGTGTTATTGCCGGTAACTAAAGTATATGATCCGCTTAAATTAAAATCATCGCCGCTGATTGTTCCGGTTTCGTTGATGACAAAGGACTTCTCACCGTATTCAACCTGGGTTTTAACCGAATAAAATCCCAATGCTATGGAATATACACCGTCTTCATAATAAATTCCATTTCCGTCATCAGAAGGAATACTGAGAATAACCTGCTTTTCGTTGCCGTTCTTATAACTGCTTAAATCTATATCATAAGAATCAGAACCGTTTGTAAGAGATATTTTTACTCCGACAGGTTTTTTCTTAATTGAATATGTGGTTACGGTCATGTCAAGGTTATCAAAAACATCACCGTTCTTACTATAAAGATCAGTAAAACTGTCTTTTATGTCTGCCTCTTCGTCAGCTCCCATTCCGTCTGAAAGGAGATTGCCCATTCCTTCTAGGAAATTGGCAGCCTGTTCTCCGGTTAATGAAACGCTTACCGTATCGCACTGTTTCGTTTTGCCGAATACATCATAATCGCCTTTTGCCTTTACAAATTCTTTTTTATCCACATCGGCAAGAGCGTTCTCAAGGAAATCTGCAAGTTCTTTATCCCAGTCAACTTCATTTTCGGATGACATATCCAAGAGCATAAGCGTATATCTGTCAATGGCTTCATATTCTCCTAATGATTTTGCGCTGCTGCTGTCAAGTTCATATCTTACCATGGGCTTGGTTGCATCTACCGGCGCATAAAAGAATTCGTCATCGTTAAAGTAGATTCCGCCTGTTCCGAGCGAATAATCTCCTGTATTGACGGAAACGGTATATGCGGAATCTCCGCTGTTAGCGTCATAACTGAAGGTCTGAATAAATTCATACTCCTGATCCTCACCCATGGCATCGGTTTCTATTGTAGTTACTTTGGTGGTGGTATGAGAATCTTTTGTATCATCAAGTCCTACATGGAATATTTCTTCAACAGGTTTTGCTCCGATGTCGGTTACTTCTTCGCAGAAATTCCTTGATACACCAACTACATTTTCAGCGAATAACTTCTTGGGATTTTTAAGCTTTCCGGGTAAAACGAGCGCAAGAACAACACCGATTACAATAACAATAAATAACACAGCCACTACGGCTAAAATGGCAAATATAATACCTATTACCGCACCGGTTTTTTTCTTTTTCTTCTTAGGCGGAACAGCGCCTCCCATAGCAGGATTGTATCCGGGCGGCACCTGAGGAGGTCTTCCCTGCATCTGAGGCTGACCCTGCATAGGCGGACGTCCCTGCATAGGCTGCTGACCATACATCTGCGGCTGACCCTGCATGGGCTGCTGACCGTACATCTGCGGCTGACCCTGCATGGGCTGCTGGCCATACATCTGAGGCTGGCCCTGCACAGGCTGCTGACTGTACATCTGTGGCTGACCCTGCATGGGCTGCTGACCATACATCTGCGGCTGACCCTGCATCTGAGGCTGTGCCTGCATTTGTGGCTGAGGCTGTGCCTGATTCATATTTACGCTTTGTGAAGGTGGAACCATCTTTGCTCCGCAGTTAAAACAGAAATTTAAACTGCTGTCTACAGAAGCCCCACAATTAGAACACATTATCTGCATAATCCCCTCCGTCCGGATTGATGATTGTCTGAAAAAACAACAATTATCAATCCAACTGAAATACTCCGACCAACATTGTAATTTCTATAAAAATATAGTTAATTTATTATACCATACGACCGCTTTTCTTTCCAATAAACACGCGATTTTTGGAAGTTTTATACATCAAATGATTTTCTTTTTATATAAAAGGTCTTAAAGGAAAGAGCTAAAAGAACAGTTCCATGACAAAAAAGACCGAAACCTTTCGGTTTCGGCCTGTCAAATCGGATTATTTATTTCTTTTTAATGGGTATCCAGAGTTCGCAGAAAAGATTACCTTTGTCGGTGTCATAGTATAGTTCATAGTCAGTCTCATCGACTGCTTCATAACCCATCTGAGGTAAGAATTCTTTGTAGAACTTTGACCATGTTTCAGTGATGCAGTCACCGTCTTCTCCGATACAGTCAAATACCACATATGTTCCGGGTTTAACATACCATTCTTTGAAGCCTGCCTTCTCAATTTCTGCAAGATCATACGGAGCGGTATCTTCGTCTACGATAATTCCGATTCCGTAGTCAAATGTGTCCTGACCTTCAATGGTAGGTGTGCATAATCCGTAAAGATCTCTCTTGCCGTCTTCTCTTAACATCCAGACGGGGCTTAACATCTGGTTAGCATTGCACTCTCCCCAGAAATCTGCTACTTCATGATTGTCGTCATCATTAATTATTTCGTTACTGAAACTTCTTACAAGTGCCAAGAATTTCTTAGCTTCTGTTTGTACTATTCTGTAATCCATTGTCTTTCCTCCTTCGACAGTTAACTTAATAGTCATAGGATTAAAAAGAACGAGTCTGCCGGATTCTTCTCTGGCTGATCTTGGAGCAATTCCGTGAAACCTTGTGAATGCTTTCGTAAAACTTTCCGGTGTTTCATAACCGTACTTGAATGCCAGATCTGTTATTTTAGCATCGGTTTCAACTATTTCTCTTCCCGCCAGTGAAAGTCTGCGGTTTCTGATGTATGCATTGGCAGTCATTCCTGTAAGGAAGCTGAATGCTCTGTGAAACTCGTAGCTTGAAGTGTGCACATGCTTCGCCACGTCTTCATAGTTGATCTCTTCCAAAAGATGCTCTTCCATATAGGTTATTGCCTGCTGCATTGATGATATCCAGTCCATTCTTTTTCCTCCTGTATGAGTTTATTTTAGGAGTATTTCGATTTTGCTACATTTCCTGCCTTGCGAAGTTTTGTCAGGTCAAATTTATTTTGTTGCGCGAAGCGTCCAGGTACTTTCCCATTGTTCTAATTTCTCTACTTTGGAGAAGCCTGCTTCTTTTAGGATTTCTATTTCGTGGTCTACCGTAAGCGGCGTGTCGTAATGAAAAAACTCATCTTCCGACAGGCCTTCCGCTCGTTTGATTTCCGCAAGATTGTTAAAATATTCTGTCTCCAGTTTTTCGGACTCGGCAAAATAATCGGTCAGAATATAATATCCGTTTTCCTTTAAAGCTTCGTGAAGTTTTTTGTAAAGTCTGAGTTTCTTATCTCTCATAAAATGATGGAGCGACTCAACCGAAACCGCTGCATCAAAAGCATTTTTGCCAAACGGAACATCAAAATATGAACCACAGATAAGGTTAAGTTTCTTAGAGGGGAACTTACTTTTAAGAGCGTTTAGCATTGCTTCGGTTAAATCAATTCCCGTTACGTCTGCATCAGGACTCACCTTAAAATATTCTTCAAGTTCAAGTCCCGTTCCGCAGCCTAAATCCAAAATCTTTGTCTCACCTTTTGGAAGGAGCGAAGCCGTGAACTCATAAAAGGTCGAAGCTCCCTCTATATTCGTTCTCATGTGTTCGTCATATCCGTCCACACGAGCCGTAAAAAAGTCATTCATTTTTTCAAGCATATTATTAATCCCACATCTTTCTTTTGTCAATTTTCTTAACTTCTCTTGCCCACTTGGAAATTTCTTTCTTCATGGCATAATTGCGAGTGTTTTCTGCGCCTAAGTTTTTATAAAGCGCATATCTTTCTTCGGATAATTCTCCGCTTGCAAGCGCTGCTTTTATGGCACAGCCGGGTTCGGTCTGATGTCTGCAGTTTGAGAATTTGCATCTGCCTTCCAGTTCGACAATATCCGAAAAAGTCTCGTCAATACCGTCCTCCGTATTGGCCATTCCGATTTCGCGCATACCCGGAGTATCGATGATAAATACGCCTTCTTTTACCTCAATTAACTGTCTGTGAGTCGTGGTATGTCTTCCCTTGGAATCGTCTTCTCTGATTTCGGAAGTTTTCATTACCTCTTCACCGACGATTGAGTTAATAAGCGTTGATTTTCCTGCGCCCGAGGAACCCATCAGACAAATGGTTGTTCCCGGTGTGAAATATTCTTCAAGTTCATCGAGTCCTAAATCAAGCAGAGCCGAAACCGCATGTACTCTGATACTGTCCGAGATTGATTCGACTTCTCTTACAAACCTTCCTACATTGGTGCAGAGATCCGATTTTGTAAGAATCGCAACGGGAATCGAATTGCCCTGAAGCGCCACGCTTGCATATCTCGCAATTCTGTTAAAAGAATAATCATCGTTTAGAGAAGTTACTATAAAAGTGTAATCAACGTTTGCAACCATGTGCTGCATAACGCCTGTTTTCGCCTGGTCCGGTCTCTGTAAGAAGCTCGTTCTTTCGCACACCGAAAGAATCGTGCATTCGCCGTTAGGATTGTAAAGGAATGTTACGTAATCGCCCACAACAGGCCATTTTTCCGTGTCTTCGCCATAGAAGTTTCCTTTAAGTTTAGCCGGCAGTTCCTGCTCGAAGAAGCGAATTTTAAAACTGTTCTTCTGTACTTCGCAGATTCTTCCGAGCTTCTCCACATGCAGCCACTGACACGAAAGTTTAAGAGGTTTGTAATAAGGGAAGTTCTTAGTATACTCCTCTATTTCAGCCTCGTCCTCGCAAGTTTCAAATACCGGAGCCTCATAATATATTCCGTGAATTTCTTCAAAGCCTTCATTTAACGGATACGCCATAAAAGCATCGGAATTGCCAAACGCGTTATGCGCGATTCCGTAATTATCGCAGGTTTTAAATCCGTGCTTCGGATAATATTCGGGTTCGCCGCAGATGACGATTCCTTTGTATCCTGCTTCTTTGGCGAGTGCCAGTGTCTCTTTTAGGAGCTTTGCTCCGATCCCTGAATTAAAGCAGGTAGGCTCAACCGCAAGCGGTCCGAATGTAAGGACTTCGTGCTCTTTGTCGCCGTCTTTTACGATGGCTTTCGAATAAAAGATTGCTCCGACTATCCTACCGTCAAGTTCGGCTACTCTGCTTAATTCCGGAATATAATCTTCGCTTTCTCTGAGTTTGTGAACCAGCAAATGCTCGTTACATCCCGGGCCGTGAAGGTTCCAGAATGCGCGCATTGTCATATGTTCGGTGTTGTAATAATCTTCTTTTGTTTCTTTTCTTAAAATAATATTCAATGTCTTAATCTCCATTCTTTAAATCAATTTCTTACCGTATGGAGACCTCTTATAGGAATAAAAAAAGCCGCGACACAAAATGCCACGGCTTTGTATACAGATTTTCAGACAATTAAAAATCTAAAACCGAGGTCTTCACACTCAATTCAGTTGCATTTTCTATTCTGTTCATGGCAATCATTAAATGTACCTCGCTTTCTTAAGATTCTAAAAGGAGTCTATCAAAAACATCCTTAATTGTCAAATTTATTTAATATCCGATTTCTTCAAATACTTTATCCATAAGCTCTGAGTTTCTTACGGAAAACTCGGGTGAAACATAGGGCTTCTCGCCGTTTACGATACAGTTTCCGAGTTGTGTGATTTCCAGGCTGTAGTTCTGAGGAACGGATATTTTTCTTTCGATAACTCCGTCTTTGGTATAGATTTTATAGCTTACTTCGCCGGCCTGATTGTATTCGACATCGGAGCGGATACTGCCTTTGTCACCGTGAATATACAGTCTGTCAAATCTCGAATTTGTATTCTCTCCTAAAATCATTCCTACGTTGAAGGATGCTCTTACACCGTTTTCAAAACGAATGATTGCGGCTGTATTGTAATCTACGCCAAGGTCTGAGAATTCTGCTACTGCTTTTACGAGCGCGGGCTTTGAATCGATAAGCGATAAAATCATCGTTGTGCAGTAACAGCCGAGGTCGTACATTGCTCCGCCGCCCTGATCTTTGTAAAGACGTATGTCTTCCTTGTAGCCCTGTGTATGGAAAGCCGATTCGATGTAATCTACTGTTCCGATGATTCCGCTTTGAACATCTTCTTTCAGGCTTTTAACATAAGAACTGTGAAGATATGCGTAGGCTTCCATTAAAACTACATTGTTTTCTTCCGCAGTTTTGAATAACTCTTTTGCATCGTCTGCATTTAAAGCCATGGGCTTTTCGCAAAGGACATTCTTTTTCTTTTCAAGCGCAGCCTTTACCCATTTAAAATGAAGGCCGTTAGGAAGCGGAATATAAACTGCCTGAACGTCCTCATCATCCAAGAGTTCTTCGTAGCTTCCGTAAGCTTTTTGAAAGCCGAATTCATTCTTAAATTTCTCTGCCTTTTCAAGGCTTCTTCCTGCTATGGCATACAACTCGCAGTTTTCCGCCAGAAGCATTCCCGGAATAGTGCATCCTCTTGCAATATTCGCTGTTCCTAAAACTCCCCACTTAACTTTCTCCATAATTTCCCTCCTCATTTTTATTCAAAATACCAGTAAATACCGTATCTCTCGCGTGCCTTTTTATAATGCGGACTGAAGGTCAAAGGACGATCGGTCCCTAAAAGATTAAACGAAAGTGTCTCGCCGTCTCTCTTCATATGTGAATTGATACCGGTGATGAAATCTTTTACGCTTCCGTCTGTAACTTTAAGTACTTCGTTTCCTGCGATTTTTTCCGACGGAATTGTTACGTCTACACCCGTAGATGAATCAATCATGTTCTCGCATCCAAGATCCACTGATAAAAGAATCGGACCGTAAAAGAATGCGAACACATTATCACAGTCAGGCAGACCTTTTGCAATGACCTTACATTTGCATGTATATAAAATATTATCTCCGTCTTTCCAGCTTCCGTCTACACAAAGATAGCCGTCTTCTTTTATGATATCTTTATCGTCTGCAGTAACCGAAGTTTCGGCTGCCCAGTCAGGAATACGGAGACGGATTTTGGCTCTTTTAGGAGCGTTATCCAAAAGACGAATCGTAAAACGAATTGTGTCTTTTATGGGAATCTGTGACTCCTGAACCAGTTTAATTCCAAGTTCCTGGTAACTGACTTCGGAAGAGAAAAACAGATTGACCGTGATGCCGTTTTCGTCCTTAAAATATATACTGTCGCCAAGCTTCGTGAAGTTCTCCATTCCGCTGCCCGTGCAGCACCAGAACTTCGTAAACTCGGTACTGTAAACTTTAAAATAACCCGTAGCCATCGGCTGGAAATACATCGTCATTCCGGTCTCGGGATTCTGTGATGAAAGGATTGCGTTTATGAATGTATTTTCATAATAATCCGCATACTTTTTATCGCCTGTTATCATAAAAAGCTTGCGCGTCATCTTAAGCATGTTGTAGGTGTTGCAGGTTTCGTTGTTGCAGTTGGTGCGTTCGGCATCAAGCACATTGTCTTCGCCGAAATGCTCCCACTCGCTGTTACCGCCCGTTGCATAAGTGTGATGTTTGACAACCTTATCCCAAAACTTTACAGCGTAATCAAGATATGTTTTATCGCCAACAGTCATATAGCGGTTAAGTGCTCCCGCAAACTTTGGAATAGTCGTGTTTGCGTGAAGATTGTTTAAAGCGTTTTTCTCGCCCGAGGCAACTTTTTTAAACAAATCTTCCTCGTCAAAAAGATGCGCCGCAATCAAATGCTCTTCTTTTTTCGTGTACGAATAAAGGTCGTAAAGCGCATCGTTCATTCCGCCGTATTCTATGGATAGAACTGTTTTGTGCGTTTCTTCTGACCACTTAGATGCGCGGTTATAAACCCAGTCTCCGAGCCTGTCTGCAACGGTAAGTGCAGGCTCATATCCTGTCAGGCAATAAGCATTTACCAGTCCGTCCAGAATTTTATGCATTGTATACCAGGGCACCCATGCTTCTTTGAAAATATCAATCCTGTTCTCTTCAACCATGTCAAACTGAAGCTCGACATTTTCAGGATCGGTTATCGTGGCACCAAATATGAATCCGGGCTTTCCCTTCGTGTTCGCCTGACACTCTAAAAGTGCATCAACGATTTCTTTTACCTTTGAAAGGAATAAATCCTTATCTTCTTTTTTGCAGGCTGCATTTGCGTACGCCTGAGAAATCGCCGTAAGAAAATGTCCCATGGTGTGACCGCCGATAAGCGAATCTTCCCATCCGCCGTAACGGATTTTCGGGGAAGTAATTCCAGCATTCTCATAAAAGCCCGCCAACAGACGCCCGATATCTATCTTTTTTAAATATTCGGTTTCTTTTTCAAAAGCATTTGCACAATATGAATCAAGCATCTGAACCTGGCCCGGCTCAAATGCCTGATATTTTTTTATGCTTTCCATACACTCTTGCATATTTCGTATACTCCGTCGTGATATGCACCTTCTCCTGTAAAGAAGGTTTCAAATCCGCATTTCTCAAGTACTCGTCCCGAAGCGGCATTTTCTTTTAAGCGGATGCCGTAGACTTCGTTCGTACCTACCTTTTCAGACATCACGGGAAGAAAGGCTTTAACTGCTTCTGTAGCATAACCTTTTCCGGTAAATGCTTTCGCGATATGATATCCGATTTCCCATTTACCTTCACCGATGGGAACAAGCTGAACGTAGCCGATGTTTTTGTTTTCGTCTTTTATGATAACGGCGTAAACCAGCGGTCCTTCCATAGATCCGTACTGAGACATCAGGAATTCTATCGTCTCTTTCGCATCATCAAGCGTTTCAAATACTTCATCGGGAACGAATCTTCTTGTGTCTTCGTCCAATGAATTTTTATGAACATCCGGTGCCATATCCATGGTCATTTCGGTTATTATCAGTCTGTCTGTTTCCAACAATTTATTCATTCTTTATTCCTCACACTTACAAATCGCCCTTCGCGAACAGATTGTCTTTTCCCATTCCGCATACGTAAGGGTTGCTGTCGAACCTATGGCAAAACTCAAGGAATTCCTTGCGCTGCTTAGGGTCATTCATAATCTTTACAAGCAGTTCATTGGGGATTGTTCTGGCATAAGCCCCGGGACCTGCAAGAGATATGTTTTTAACTCCATTTCTTTTAAGAATGCCTTCAAGTTCATCGGGCATAAAATGATACGATATGCACCAGGGAGTTTCCCCGCGGTCGTAAGCTTTTTTTGTTTCTTCTATATCGTCGAGCAGGCCGCTGTCAAAGGCTTTTATGAGTTTTTCTTTGTTAAAAGAAAATCCTTCTATCATCTGTTCGCGGCTGCTTAAGCACCACTGTACCCATGCATCCTTACTGTCTTTATCAAGGATAAACTGATTTTTCTGAATGGGATTTGCAAGATAAGGCAGAGCACCAAGTCGGCTTGAAACACTTATCATGATTTTTTTCTTTGCTATTCTTACCAGTTCCCCGATAACCTTTTCCTGATTCGGATAAGTGTAAGAAATCGGAGAATCAAAAGACATAACAAGATCAAATGAATTATCTGCGTATGCCGAAAGATTTTCAAGCGCTCCTTTTACGAAAGTTATTTTGTCGCTGACGCCTTCTTTTTTGGCAATCTCTTTTGCCTTTGCAATCATGGACTCTGAAATATCGAAGTGAGTCACATGAATTCCCTGTTTTGCCAGAAGAATAGAAAAACGACCGCAACCTGCGCCGCCGTCAAAAGCCGTCTCTATACCGTCTAAGGAATCAAGCAGTTCCCTTTCAATATATGCTTTCTGCACTATATCATCTATGAAAGTCTGCTCTCTTTCAGCCTCAAGTTCACCCTTGTCCGGCTGATTCCACATTCTTTCGGATATTTTCTTTCCGTAATCGTAGTATGTTTTCATTTCTGTTCCTATTTTTTCAGTCGTTTGGTCTTCTTGTCTGTGTATTCTGCGATATGCTTTCTGAGCGGTTTTAACTGTTTTTTATGAGCGCAAAGTTTTTCCGTACAGTTCTTGCACTGAAGATAATCGTTTGTCTTTTCTGAAAATCTTTCCGGGTGAAGATAGAATGTTAATTCCCAGCGAACCAGCAGTGCTATTGATAAAACGAGCAAACTCCAGGTGTAGCTTTGTTTTACGAAGAAAAGAGGAGTAAACATCATTGCATAATCCCAGTTGTAGATTCTGCAGGTACTGCAGCACTTGTTTTTCATAAACACTGTCTGGAACGGGCAGAAGAACAAAATGCAGATGATATCGCAGATGGAATATGCACTGCATAAAAGAATCATAATTCCGTCATCCAGAATTCCAAGCATGTGTAATGCTCCGAAGAATGCGTTGAATACAACCCAGATCAAAGCTACAAGCATTGTAGAATAATTGTCATGAATTACAATTTCAGTCGAACCGCTTTTTATATAGTTTCTGGCAAACTGCTTCTGACATCCGGGACTTTCAAGTTTGGACGGAAAGAATCTGAAGATCATTTCCACTACAAATATAGCCCATGTAACAATCAGAATGGTCGGCATCTGCTCAATACTCTCAATAATTGATGCCTGGGAGTGGAATCTGAATCTTATATAAGTAATCAGTATCAATATAAAAAGCACCGATCTGTAAATAAGTCGGAAATAATGCCATGCCAATACAATACTTATTCTTTTTTTAGGTTTCTTCTGCTGTTCGTTTTCCATAATAATTCACTTACTTTCTAATTACTCTAGTGTCCACTCTGTTCATTCAATATATTCTTCGGGTGAAATATATTCACTTTTTATTGTATAACTTTTATTTATTTTTTTAATCCTTCTTTTTTGAATAAAAGATAAATTCTTTATCTCTTTTTACTTCTTTGTATCCGAGCTTTGTATAAAATGCATTCGTACGGACGTTCCAGATCGGCGTATCAAGCGTAATTTCCTTCACATTCGGAAACATTGCTTCAATTTCCTGCATCATAAAAAGTCCGTAGCCCTTACGGAAATGCTCGGGAGCAACAAATATTCTGCCGACATTCAAAACGTCATCTTTTAAAAACAAAATTGCACCGCCGACAACCCATCCGTCATCGGTCAGTTTATAGAGGCAGTTTGCCCTCGCCATTTTGTTATGAAAAGGAAGAGACATATATCCGGGAGGCCCACCTGCAGAAGGCGCACCTACTTTTACATCGCTGTCAAATGCTCTTTTCGATATTCCGTTTAATGTCAAAACATCGGATGTTCCTGCTTTGGATAATTTTAAGCTCATAAAAGATTCTTAACCCTTTTCTTTTCTGTATGATTCATAGGCTTCCCAAATTGCAAGGAAGTCTGCACTTCTGTCCGTATAATCCGGATAAAAGTTTTTCACCAGTCGGTCATACGATAATGCTCCCGCATACAATTTATCTGCAATTCGGTTGAAAGTCGCATCCTCTGTTTTGAAAGGACACTTTCCTAAATCTTTTGAATATTCCAGTTCCTCTGAATAACCGTATCTGTGATGGTTGGTTTTATGTTCCGAGTCTCTCATAACCATCTGCATTACCAGGGTTTCATTGCAGTTTGTATTTGCAAGATGGTCACTGATTAAATAATCTTTGCGATACAGCTTCCCAAGTGCCTGAATCTGAATAAACCAAAAACGGTTGATATTTTCCGACGGCCATTTTTCATTTTTCGGATCAGACTGACACGGCTCAAGCTGCAATTTACTATCACCGTCTTCAAATTCGAAAATCAAATCATATCGCATACCGTTTTTAAAGATAATTCGATACACATTGTTTTCCGGTACGAACATCCAGCCAAGTGCGGTATCCTTTGACACGCCAAAACGGTCTATTCTTTTAAGATAATCATCCTGCGTAACTGAACCGTCTTTCGGAAGGCACACTTTTACATGCACATCCGAATCACTGTAGATATCGTGAAAACCCGCTTCAAAAGCCTGCTTTCCTGCTTCGTTTAAGTTCTCTCGCGTAATGACAATGTCTTTTACACTAGCATTTACAACTTCAGGATGAGCAAAGATTTCCTCCATATATTGCAGGAAAGCTTCTTCCATTTTCTCTTTTGTTAAATAAATTCTCATTCTTTTATGATTACTCCGTTATCTGCGTTACGAAACGAATCAGCCTTGAAGCTTCCCCTTTTCGAAAAGGATAAACCCTGTCTATGTATATATAATAAATCAGCATCGACCAGTACACTTCATATCCGCCGGCTTCCAGTTCATCTTCGGTAGGAAAATACAAAAGACAGCCGTTGGTATAGCCGTTCAGATAAAAGAATTCGTTCTTAAGAATCTTTTCTGATTCCAGCGCAAAGCCGACCATAAATTCATAAGGTCCGCCGCACATACACCAGTCGCCGATGCTGAAAAACTGCATCTCCACATCTTCAGTCTGTTCATGAACCCCTGCAGCATTAAGACAAACGACTTTCTTAATCCATCCCGTATCTTCTATCCCGCACAAAGATTTTGCTTCATCCGCTATACGCAAAGCTTCCTCGTCGGAAGGAATATCGGATGTCAAATCTATATGCTTTGAATACATTTTCGCCGAAAGGTCTTTTTTCAAATTAATTGAATCAAACTTTTTACCGACGCTTTCCGCAATCTGATTAGCCATATCCCAAAGTGCGTTTTCACTGCGAATACATTCTTCGGACTTAGCATCCACAGGAGTTTCTTTTGAACAAAAATATTTCGGAGCCGTGTTTCCCGCAGCACCCTGTATCATCATAACCGGGCATTGAAAACGTTGCCCTGCAATTTTACGGACTTCTCCGAAATAATCGGATGAGATAAGAGTATTATCGCTCTTTAATACATTTCCGTGTGCAGTGACACGAAGGATTAAAAGTTTCGGGGTCTCTGTCTCTGCATCACATATTTTCAGAATGCCGATTCTGTCGTCCGTATCTTTGGAAATCCATCTTCGGTTTACACCGATTTTCGCTGTTGCATTTTCCCATCCTAAAAGAACCTGACTCAGATTTTCTTTTGCTTTTATGACGCATTCTTCTGTTTTTTTACTTATTTCTTCGAAGTAATCCCTATCCGTATCCGGGTCCGGAGCAGCATGTGTATGCGAAAAACAAAGCATCACCTGCTCATACGATATCTCCAGATGCTTTGCGATTCTTTCTCTTAACACATTTGAAAGTTCCTTCGTAAATCCGATACTGTCAATTGTTACCAGACAGCAGATTTCTTCACTCTTCCACACCGCGACCTGCACCATAAGAGGTGATAAAACACCCTTAGATAGGCTGTCTTCTCTGTAAAATCCAATCAGATTCATCGGTTTTGTCGGAGTAATATCTGCCTCTGCAAATCCTAATTGCAATTTTATTCTCCCCTCACTCTACGGCTCTTACCTTGCCAAGTTTGCGTAAAGAGTTACCCACTTGTTTTCTTCGCCTACATTACCGGCTTTGAATGCAGGAACACTCTTAGAAGCTGTCAGAACATATTTCCCGTTATTCGTTTTATGCTCATCGAGTACCTTATATCCTGCCTTCATAACTTCGGATTCTGGATCGCAGCCAAGCACCCTTAATGCATAAACAATCATATGTGCACCTATTTTTATTGGATCGGGCGGATAGAAAGTGCTAAGCATCACTTCCACCATCGGAGTTTTCATATCATCCGTACGGTAGAAAATATTTCTTTTCGTAAAATAATGAACCAGCGCATCCTCACATTCCGGCTTAAATCCCTGGAGATGTAATTCCGCCACAAGTAAAAGATACTCAACCGTCAGCCTTGCGCAGCTTTTATGAGGTTTTTTAGGATCGTTAATCTTTTTGTTGGTGCTGATGCAGCCAAAACCGCCGTCTTCTTTAACCAGTTTAAGAACGGCATCGACCTCGTTTTTTACGATATCTTCAGAGTAATATCCGAGTTTAACCAGATTTCGTAAAAGAAGCGGTTCACCGCAAAGCATTTTAAATCCGGTACTCTTTATAAGCCCAAAAACTTCATCGTCAATATCATGACCTATGTCATCTCTTGTAAGTCCCCATTCTGCGAACACCATAATGGCATCATACTTATCCCAGGGTTTGTCTTTCTTTAATTTCTTAAGCCCGCGCTCATACACCTTGCTTTGCAGCAGTTCTTGTTTGCAGGCAATTACTTCTTCATCATTATCCGAAAGTTTTTTATACTCCTTCAGGGTTCTTAACTTTACTTCCGGATTATCATTTTCTGTTAACCACTCTAATACAGACTGTTCCATATTTCATACCTCCTTATAAGACAATTATATAATTGTCTGAGGATAAAAACCTGTCACCCCTTGTTAAATTTTGTCAGCACTTTTTCCACGGCTTTTTTCCGTCAAGCCAGCCTTTTTCTTTCCAGTACCGGGTTTCTGCCGGTGAGGAACTCATGCCTTTCTTTTGCATCATTCCCATCATATTAAAGAAAAATTTAGTCTTAATACCGACGGAAGGTAATGAGTTCTGACTCAGTTTCTTTGCCAGAACATCTGCCTTTTTACTTATCTTTTCCTTTTTAGCAGCAGCTACACCATCCCAGTTCATAGCCTGAACTGCAATGCCAAACTTGTAGATCCGGGGGATTCCCATATAAAACAGACAATCCTTGACATCCTTTATTGCCGACTTCGGTCCGGCACCGGCTGCGGTAGATATAATGACCGCACGCTTCTTAAACATTGATTCCATCGGTCTGTGA
>JAGCVT010000134.1 GCA_017962225.1 Lachnospiraceae bacterium | reverse complement strand
TGCTGGAACTCTATAATCTGAAATACGTTTCCTTCTAATTCAATGGTAATACCGTTTCTAAAATCTCCGGCTGAAATCATATATACTCCTCCTAAAAAGTTATAACACAATTAAATACTCAAATATTTTAATATAAGAATTTGGATAATTCAAGACCATTTTGTATAAATTCACAGATAGTACACCAAATTTTTATAAAAATTGACAATTTAAAATACTTTAATCAGAAGAAGGTTTCCGCTCTTGCAGGATACGGTCGCCGTCCGGCCTTTATTTACTTCATTGCTTACTCCGTACTGAAATCCGGATTTTATGCTTCCGTTTTCAAGCGGATATTTGGCATTCTTTATTGTAATTCCGTCTGCGGAATCGCTTAATGTAATAAGAGAAAAATACGTAAAAGAATCATCGATGCTTTCTTCTTTCGAAACAATGCTCATTTCGGAATAATCATCAATCATAGTGCCTTTAAGGTCCTTTTCTTTTAGCATAATAAGAAGTGCCACATTACCAAAAGTATGGTCAATCCTCTCTCCTATGCAGCCGATAAACAGAAAATCCGTATACCCTCTTTCGATGCAGACTTTAAGCGCGTGAGCTGTGTCCGTATCGTCTTTCACGCAGGGAAGAACAATCGTCTCGACATTAAGATTCGGGTTATCGTGCGAATCAAAATCTCCTACAATAAGATCCGGCTTAAATCCGAGCTCATCCATATGCTTAAGACCGCCGTCACAGTAAACGAAATAGTCATCATCTTTTAAATACTGCTTAACTTTTATGTAATTATTTATCGCGGCGCTGCCGACAATTACGCACCTTTTCATTATTTACCTCAAGTTTATATCATAAAAAGACTGATTTCTCCCGAATCGAAAGTTTTCTTTTCTCCGTTCTTTGTTTCCAGAATAATTGCACCATTATCATCGAAGTCAATTACTCTTCCTCTGCCTGCAACTCCTAAAGCATCGCTTAATTCAACTTCTTTTCCGAGAACAATCGAAAGTTCTTTGTACAAGGGCAGGTAATAATTCAGATTACAGTCTTTAAAGAACGAATTAAGTCCGTTTGAAATACCCGAAACTATTTCATCATAAAAGATATTATCATTATTTGCCGTTAGCGAACCTGCTTTATCCGATATCTCTTCGGGAAAGTCTTCGGTCGAAAGATTTATACCTATTCCGACAATAACTGCATTTTGTTCGTTTTCATAAGTACCTTTGAAGATATATTCGCATAAAGTACCGGAAACCTTTTTACCGTTATGATACAAATCGTTCACCCATTTTATGCCGCAGTTGATATTCAAAGTATCTTTTATGGTTTTGGCTGCGATTACCGATGTTGCAACGGTTACTTTAAGCACATCTTCCGCAGCTTCATCTGTGAAATGAGTAAAGGTTAAATAAATACCGGTATCTTTCGGCGAATAAAAAGATCTGCCTTTTCTTCCTTTACCTGCAGTCTGCTTTCTGGCAACAAGAACGAAATCCGCTGAAGCACCGTCTTTTATTCTTCTCTTCGCCTCTTCATTGGTCGAATCGATTTCATCGAGTATATCTATATTTACTTTTGATTTTTCTTCCAAATAATCTTTGTTGTACATAACAAAGATATATTATCACATTATTTAGCGCTTAAACATACAAAATTAAACCCGCCCAACATATTTAATGTCGGGCGGGAAATTTTATCGATTAATAGAATATCTGGCGTTTAATAATATAACTGTTTACCGCAGTGAGTACAGTGTTTTCCGTAATTATGTATAAGAATTATATCGCAGTAAGGGCATCTGAACGCACCGTTTATTATTCCTGTTATCAGTACAACTGTTCCTAAAACAATACCTGCTATAGCTGAATAGAAGAATAAATCTATATTTTTACTAAAAGCTGCAATCGCTCCTCCAATCATAAAAGGAAGAAGTTCTGAACTTATCATTACGAGAAAATATGTAAGTCTCATCTTTGCTCTTTTAGCTCGTAAATCTTCCATCTTCTGGGCTATTCTGTGTTCTTCACTATCTTTTTCTTTTAAAAATCTTTCGTTATCTAAAACTGTAAAATGATATTTACATAAAGGACATTCGTTTAAATTTTCACCGATAGATTCATTACATTTAGGGCAAATCTTCATACAAAATCCCTCCTTTGTTGAAATTCCCTTGTTGTAATCAATGATAACATCATAAAAGAAATAATATAGTCAATAATCGGCAAATTACACAGATAAAATTATTCAGTCCCGGCAAATTAAATATTAGCAATATATCTGGAGCCTTTTTTCATAATCTTTCCGTCCATTTCAAGTTCAACGAGTGATATGCTTAAATCTTCTATAGAATAATTATCTCCGAGTTTTTGATATAATATATCCAGTGAACATTCATTTTCGGAAATAACAGTAAGCAGAATATCTTCCAGACTGTTTTCGCCGATAACTGATTCATTTAAAACTAAATCATTTTTAAGATTACAGTCATTGTTAATATCTCTTTTATGAGAGCCTTCAAAAGAACCGTTAACATATTTAAATCCTTTGTTTCTCAAATCGCGAATTATTGCTTCGCTGTTAACCGCAATTTCCGCTCCTGCCACAATCAGATTGTTACAGCCGTCAGACAATGCATCGGTTATTCTGCCGGGAACGGCAAAGACTTCGCGTCCCTGATCCAAAGCTGATGTTACGGTTATGTATGTGCCGCTTCTTTTTCGGGCTTCTACTACAAGCACTATGTCTGATAGGCCTGAAATGATTCTGTTTCTGGATGGAAAATATGTTCTTAAAGGCTCTGTTCCGGGATCAAATTCGCTTATGATTCCTCCGTCTTTAAGTATATCTTCAAACAAATCTCTGTTGTCTTCAGGGTAAATAACATCCACTCCGCAGCCCAAGACTCCGAATGTGTTTCCACCGACCGAAATCGCACCTCTCTGAGATATACCGTCCACTCCTCTTGCCATACCGCTTATTATCTGTATACCTGCAGCACTTAATTCCCTTGCAAACATTTTCGCGGTTTTCTCTCCGTAAGGTGAACATTCTCTTGCTCCCACTATCGCAACGGACGGTCTTTCTTCGTCGGGTAGCCTGCCTTTGTAAAAAAGCATCAACGGAGGATCTCCGATATTTTTAAGCCTGAACGGATAATCAGCTTTATTTAAATGAGTCCAGTTAATATTATTTCGTAAAAGATTCGCATAAAAGAGTTTTGCATTCTCCTTAAGTTCATCCTCTTCATTTAATACGGATTCTTTAATTGTATTAAGCTTGATCAGATCTTTTTCTTCATGAACAGATTCATTGCTTTCGCGCAGTATATTATCCAGATACATATAATCAAATTCAGTTTTTAACAGATTCTCAAAAGTTATGTTTAGTTTACATAACTTATTTGCCAGTCTTCCCGACAATCCTTTTTTTCTGAACATATATGCGTATAAATCTTCATTGTCTATTTGTTTATTAATCATATTTACCTCTTTCTTTTACAAATACAAACTGTTCATTCTGTAATTGAGTGCTTCCGACAAATGTCTTTTCTGAATATCCTTTGATCCTTCCAGGTCGGCTATAGTTCTTGCCACACGCAGTATTTTATGATATGCTCTCGCACTTAAATTCATTGCCTTAAACGCTCTTTCAAGAAAGACTTCGTCTTTTGCATCTATTACACAGAATTTTTCTATTTCTTTTACGGTCATTTCGGAATTAAAACGAATACCGGTTCCTTTAAATCTTTCGTTCTGTATATCTCTTGCAGCCATAATCTTCTTTCTCATGGATGCCGAATCTTCTTCCTTCACTTTTCCCGATTTTAAATTGTCATATTCAAGGGGCTCGGTCTGAACACATATATCAATACGGTCTAAAATCGGTCCGGAAAGTTTGCCGATATAATTCTTAATCTGTGTTTCGGTACATCTGCATTTGTTTCTGTCCGGATAATAACCGCATGGACACGGATTTATTGCAGCTACGAGCATAAAATCAGAAGGATATTCAAATGTTCCCGAGCTTCTGCTGATTACTATCTTTCTGTCTTCCAAAGGCTGTCTTAATATCTCAAGCGCTCTTCTGTCAAAATGAACCGCTTCGTCAAGAAACAGAACTCCTCTGTGCGAAAGTGAAATAACTCCCGGCTTTGGTATATTCCCTCCGCCCGAAAGCGCATTATCAGTAATTGTATGATGCGGAGAATTGTAAGGACGTTTTACTATCAGGGAATCAAATTCTTTTATGAAGCCTGCAATCGAATAAATCTTGCTTACCTCGATGCTCTCATCATATGAAAGCGGAGGTAAAATCGTGGGGATTCGTTTCGCAACCATTGTTTTACCGCAGCCCGGCGTTCCGATCATTAAGATATGATGAAAGCCAGCAGCAGCTATAAGACAGGCTCTTTTTAGTTCTCTCTGTCCGGAGACTTCAGAAAAATCAACATTGTAATCGTACTGACCTGATTTAAAGAGTTCTTCTATATCAATCGCTTCAGGCTCGTAATTAAGTTTTCTTTCTTCCTCATCCAAAGTCAGAAACCTGATAACTTCAAGTATGTTTTCCATACCGTATACTTCAATTCCTTCAATCGCTGCGCCTTCCAGCGCATTAACCTTAGGCAGAATAACTTTCTTAAAGCCCTGATTCCTGGCTTCAATAACAACCGGCAGAACTCCGTCCACAAATCTTAAATCACCATCGAGTCCCAGTTCTCCTAAGAAAAGTATTCCGTCTGTACTGCTCTGTCTTATTTCGCCCAGAGCAATCAGCAGAGAAATCGCAATAGGCAAATCAAATTTTGTTCCGCCTTTTCTTATATTTGCAGGAGAAAGATTCACAGTGATCCGCTCAGGCGGAATCGAAAAACCGTTATTCTTAAGTGATACTTTTACCCTTTCTTTTGCTTCCCTGACCTCAGAATTAAGCATTCCGACCATGTCAAAAGCCGGCAAGCCGTTTGACGCATCTGTTTCCACGCAGATAATGTAACTGTTTATACCGTAAACAGTACCCGAATAAACAAAACTAACCATAATACCCCCTAAAAGAAATAATTAAAAACAGGCATGCTAAAAAGCACACAAAAAAGAAACATTAAGTTTTTATTTAATTAATCAGGGAAAAAATAAAGACTGATAAATCAGCATGAATATGCTTTGAGAGATTTATCTTTTATGATTTTTATATTACAAAGTTCGGGCGAATTAACGCCCGAACTGTTTGTTTGCAATATAGTTTTACGAACTTTAAATGAATTAAAGCGGAGCCTGAACGCCCTTTAAGCCAAGCTTCTGAATCATGCCGACAGGGTCCTGAGCAAACTGTACAACCATTTCCTGGTCAATCTTACCTTCGAGGTAAAGCTGTGTAAGAGCTTCGTCCATTGTAATCATACCCATCTTTCTGTTGGTCTGCATTACGGACTGTAACTGGTGTGATTTACCTTCACGGATAAGGTTTCTAACAGCGTGGTTACCAAGCATAACTTCGAATGCAGCAACACGGGAACGTCCGTCTGCTGTAGGAATAAGCTGCTGAGAGATAACCGCTTCAAGAACGTTAGCAAGCTGTACTCTGATCTGCTGCTGCTGATGAGGCGGGAAAACGTCGATGATACGGTCGATGGTTGATGCAGCACCGATTGTATGCAGTGTTGATAATACAAGGTGGCCTGTTTCGGCTGCGGTTACGGCTACGGAAATTGTTTCGTAGTCACGCATTTCACCTACGAGGATAATATCGGGATCCTCACGAAGAGCAGCTCTTAAGGCATTTGCATAACTCATTGTATCGAAACCAACCTCACGCTGGTTAACCATTGCAACTTTGTGAAGGTGCAAATACTCGATAGGGTCTTCCAGTGTAATGATATGAGCATCTCTGTTGTTGTTAGCTTTATCAATAATTGATGCAAGTGTTGTTGATTTACCTGAACCTGTAGGACCTGTTACAAGTACAAGACCTCTTTTACGGTTGTAAAGATCAACAACGGCGTTGGGAACGCCCAACTGTGCAGGTGTAGGAATAACTGTATTAACGGCACGGAGAGCCATAGCTACAGAACCACGCTGACGGAATGCATTAACACGGTAACGTCCGAGGTTGGTAACTGCGAATGACATATCGAGTTCACCTCTCTCTTCGAACATCTGCTTCTGATGCTCCGTCATAATCTGACCTACTATATCCAAAGTATCTTCGGGTTTAAGTACAGGGAAATCCATGTTTAAAAGATGACCGTTAACACGCATTTTAGGAGGAAGACCTGCTGTCAGATGGATATCTGACGCTCTGGAATCCATTGCAACCTGTAAAACCTCTTCAATTCTTACCATAACAAAATGTCCCCTTTTCGTAACATTATATATTTTCACGAATATACCGCGACTTAATAATTATACCTTTTTAGAGCGAATCTTTCAAGTAATATATATAAACAATGCATTAAATAATACTAATTTTTCATGAAATAAAAATGGACAAATTTAAATATCCTGAGCCTTATAATATGCTTCAAATCTGGGTCTGGCTTTCTCATAATAAGGCTTTAACTTAATGTCAAACTGTGTTCCCATGCCTTCCATGATGATTCTGTCCGCATCCTCAAAAGACATGCTTTCCTTATACACTCTCTTACTTACCAGAGCATCATAAACATCCGCAATGGCCATTATACGAGCTTCCAAAGGTATTTCTTCACCTTTAAGCTTTTCGGGATATCCAGAACCGTCCCATCTTTCATGATGGAAATGAGCCACGTTTTCGGCTATCTTCTTAAAAGTATCGTCATCCGTGTCTTTTAAGATCTCATGAACGATTCTTGCACCCTCTGCCGAATGGATTTTCATCTTTTCAAATTCTTCAGGCTCGAATCTGCCGGGTTTTCTTAAGATAACATCGTCTACGGCGATTTTGCCGATATCGTGCATCGGCGCTGCTTTTATGATGCATTTGCAGAATTCGTCGGTAAGTTTAAGTTCATTGCCCTTTTTGATTTCATCTATGAGAATTCGCACTCCTTCAGATGTTCTTCTGATGTGGCCTCCTGTTGAATTGTCACGGCTTTCAACCATCATCGCCATCGACATTATGAGGTTGTCGTGCATTTCTACGATATGCTTAGTCTTTTCTATTACTTCTTCTTCAAGTTCCGAGTTGTAGCTGTCGAGAAGTTTGATGTATTTCTGATTCTGGGTATCGTCTTTTAGGAAAATCTGATAACCTCTTTTTCTTAGTCCATCGTAAAGATAATTAATTTCGACAGTATAAAGGAGTTCGTTCCTTTCATCTTTCGGGTCTTTCTTAACGTACAAATCAGGCTTTTCGTTGGTTTTGTTTTTAAGATGTTCAACCCAGTGATTTAATTTCTTTTCAAATTCGGGAATCTTCGATATTTTCTCGTCGGCTTTTAAGTCGTTTAATTCGGGGATAATATTTCTCGCAGTTTCGTTGCTGCCAAGATAATGATTCTTAAAATCAACTGAAATAAAGCCTGTCTCACCTGTCTGAACCAGTGATTCAACGACCATTTCGGTTACATTGTAAAGAGACATTCTTCTTACAATCAAAAGATAAACCACCTGCGCTAGTACGTATACAAGCGGCAGAACATCTATTTTACGACCGATTAAATTGTTTCCGAAATAACCTATAAAAGCCAAAAGCTCGGGAATGGTCAAAAGAAGAAGGATAAATCTTGAAACCTGTTTTTTCTTAAAATACGCATAAGCAATCGTAAAAACTCCAATCAGCAGATACGAAATAACCATTACGTAAAAAAGCGTGTGAACCGGTCCGTAAACTTTAACGAATGAGCCTGTACTTTCGTCAATATATAAATCTTTGTAATAATATGTTCTGTGGCCGATTGAAAGCACAAAGATATACATTATTGCATTAACGAAGAACAAAGCAAATCTTATGTAACGATTTACTTTCAAATCACAGAGAGCCCAGACACTCATCGTAATAAAGAATGTCAGGAAACATCCGCCCAGATATACTATTTTGTAGGAAATAATCACTTCGTCGACACTGTTCGACAAACTGGTTAAAAGATACCCTAAATTGGCTATCGGAATAACAATGAATATCGCAGAAATATTGATGTCATAATGCTTGTTCCAGACAAGAACATAAAGCATTGACAAAGAAAGCGATAATGCGAACATTAATTCATAAAAAATATACATTATGTTTAATCTCCCAAAAAATCAGACCATACATAATTCGCCAGATCTCTTCCTTTTTCGGTCAGGAAAATATAATTATCTTTTCTTTCAAGTAATTTCTCTTTTATATGCAAAGCGATTTTATCGCCGTATACATCAATTACGGATTTTCCAAATGCTTTTTCAAAATCCGCCGTGTTTACGCCCTCGTCCATTCTGAGTCCGAGAATCATATATTCGGACATCTGTTCGTCGGCATTTAATACTTCATATTCGGTATACACATTTTTGTTATCGGAGTTATCAATGTAAACCTTTATATCATCCGTGTTTTTAAAACGTGTTTCGTTCATAAAAGAAGCAGCCGAAAGTCCGAATCCCAAATATTCGTCTCTCTTCCAGTACTTGATATTATGCTTACACTCATAGCCTTTTTTAGCATAGTTTGAAATCTCGTACTGATGGTATTCGCTGCCCAGAATTTCAGGTATCGAATGAACCATTCGTCTTTCTTCTTCTTCATTCGGAAGGTTTAACTTCATTCCGTAAAAAGGCGTGCCTTCCTCAAGGATAAGACTGTAAATCGAAATATGTTCGGGTTTTAATTCTTTTATGATTTCAAGTCCATTGGAAAAGGTCTTGAAAGTCTGCTCAGGAATACCGTTCATCAGATCCACATTAATATTATTGAATCCCTCATCTCTTAATATCATAAAAGATTCATGAAATTCATTGTAAGAATGAATCCTTCCGAGCATCTTAAGTTCACTGTCTACGGTACTCTGAAGTCCGAGGCTTATACGATTAATTCCAACCTCTTTATATGCTTTGGCTTTTTCTGCCGTAAGTGTACCGGGATTTGATTCCATGCTTATTTCGGCATCAGAATCAATATTGTAATTAGTATAAAGACAGTCAAAAAACTTCTTCGTTAAATCCGGAATAAGAATGCTCGGCGTACCACCGCCCACAAAAACTGTATCCACAGCATAGTCTTTATAAGCATCGCTGTTTCTTTTCATCTCCTCGCAAAGCGCATTAATATAATTCATCTGCATATCTTTATCAGACGCAAACGAATTAAAATCGCAGTAATTGCATTTCTTCACGCAGAAAGGAATATGAATATAGATTCCGAGTTTCTTTTTCATAATGTATCAATTAGGGACGGTTCTATTTTGACTTTTTTAAGCAATTAGGGACGGTTCTATTTTGACTTTTTTGAGCAATTAAGAACCGTCCCCTGTTGTTTACTTTTTATCATCAAGTTTTAATACAGACATAA
This sequence comes from Lachnospiraceae bacterium, assembly GCA_017962225.1. GTDB lineage: Bacteria > Bacillota > Clostridia > Lachnospirales > Lachnospiraceae > UBA3766. The sequence goes on along the minus strand of JAGCVT010000134.1, from coordinate 1,831 downwards.
ATGCAGCCTGAGGTATTTCAACATTACCTATCTGGCGCATTCTCTTTTTGCCTTCTTTCTGTTTTTCAAGAAGTTTCTTTTTACGCGTAATATCACCACCGTAACATTTAGCCAGAACGTCTTTACGCATAGCTTTTACGGTTTCCCTGGCGATAATCTTTCCGCCTACAGCTGCCTGAATAGGTATCTCGAATAAATGTCTGGGTATTTCGTCTTTAAGTTTTTCGCACATTTTACGGCCTCTTTCGTAAGCTGTATCTTTATGTACGATAAACGAAAGTGCATCGACTTCCTCATGATTTACGAGAATATCAAGCTTAACAAGTTCTGATCTCTCATAACCCTTAAGGTCATAATCAAATGAAGCATAACCCTTTGAACGGCTCTTAAGCGCATCAAAGAAATCGTATATTATTTCATTTAAAGGAAGTTCGTATTTAAGAAGGGCTCTGGTCTCTTCCATGTATTCCATGCCGAGATATCTGCCTCGTCTTTCCTGGCAGAGTTCCATAATGGAACCGATAAACTCGGTTGTAACCATAATCTCCGCAGAAACAATCGGCTCTTCCATATAGTCGATAAGTGACGGATCGGGAAGATTCGAAGGATTGGTTAGTTCAATCATTTCGCCTGCAGTTGTATGTACCTGATAAACAACGCCCGGAGCCGTCGTTACAAGATCAAGGTTGTATTCTCTCTCAAGTCTTTCCTGAACGATTTCAAGATGAAGAAGTCCTAAAAATCCGCATCTGAAACCAAATCCCAAGGCAATGGACGTTTCAGGCTCATAATTAAGCGAAGCATCATTCAACTGAAGTTTTTCAAGCGCATCTCTAAGGTCGGGATACTTAGCACCGTCTGCAGGATAAACACCGCAGTAAACCATTGAATGTACCTTTTTATATCCAGGACAGGGCTCTTTACAGGGATTCTTGGCATCGGTAACAGTATCGCCGACAGCAGTATCTCTTACGTTTTTAATAGACGCGGTAAAATAGCCAACCATACCTGCGGTAAGTTCATCGCAAGGAATAAACTGACCCGCACCGAATGTACCGACTTCGACTACTTCGCATGTAGCTTTGGTTGCCATCATAAGGACGTTTGTGCCTTTGGATATTCTGCCGTCCATTAAACGACAGAAAACAATTACACCTTTATAAGAATCATAAATTGAATCAAAAATAAGTGCTTTTAAAGGAGCATTTACATCGCCCTTCGGAGCGGGAATTTTATGAACTACCGCTTCTAAAACTTCATCAATTCCTATACCGTTTTTCGCGGAAATCAAAGGAGCATCCTGAGCTTCCAAACCTATTACGTCTTCTATCTCATCGATGACTCTTTTAGGATCAGCGCTGGGTAAATCTATTTTATTTATAACCGGAAATACATCCAGATTATGGTCAAGTGCAAGGTAAACATTCGCAAGTGTCTGCGCTTCAATGCCCTGAGCGGCATCTACCACAAGAATTGCTCCGTCACACGCAGCCAAAGACCTGCTGACCTCATAGTTAAAGTCAACATGTCCCGGTGTATCTATCAAATTGAAAATGTATTCGTTGCCGTCTTTAGCCTTATAAACGGTTCTAACAGCCTGTGACTTAATCGTGATACCTCTCTCACGTTCAAGGTCCATATTGTCAAGAACCTGTGCCTGCATTTCACGGCTTGTAAGAAGTCCAGTGCTTTCAATTATTCTGTCAGCAAGCGTGGATTTACCGTGATCGATATGGGCAACTATACAAAAATTTCTGATTTTGCTCTGATCTGTCATTTTCTTAACTTAAAAAACTCTTCCACATGACGGTATGGAAGAGTTTCTCATTCC
>JAGCVT010000133.1 GCA_017962225.1 Lachnospiraceae bacterium | reverse complement strand
TCGCAAAAAACAGGACAATAAATGGGCAAAAATCACTTTGTTGTATTGATATTTTTGTATTTTTCCAGCTCCTTGGTGTAGATTTTTCCGAAATCGCTGAGTTCGTGCTTTCTTTTGGTGATATATCCTATCATAAGAGGATCTTCTTCCTTCAGTTTTATGGACACAAACGAATCATTCAAAAAAGAAGCCGTGTCCGTCAGCGTTCCCGTTCCTATGGCAAAGCCGTTTAAGAGCTGAATCATCTCGCAGGATGTAGCTCTGTCGTTTGTCTTGATTACCTTTTCAAATGAATATCCCGAAAGTGCTTCCTCGGACAGATAGAATTCTTTTTCATTGGACTGATCGAATGTCACGCACGGATATTCTTTTAATTTTTCAAGAGAGAGCTCTTTTTCTTTGGCAAGCGGATGATTTTTGCCAAGATACGCGTAAGTATCGCATATCATCAAAGGATGAAATTCAAGTTCATACTCTCTGAAAAGCTTGTAAAGAACATTTTTGTTACTCTCCGAATATGACAATACACCTATCTCACTGACATAGTCCCTGACATTTAACAATACCTCATCGGTTTTGGTCTCTTTTATGAGATATGAGTATTTGTCGGAAGCCCTTTTCAGAATCGATGACACAAAAGAATGTACAGCGAAAACATAATGCTGCATCGATATCGAATAATAATCTTTTCCGTCATCCGGAGTCAGATATCTGTGTTCGACAAGTTCATACTGGCTTACGGCCTGCTTGGCATAATTCAGGAACTCGATTCCTTCTTCCGTCAGTGTTATGCCTTTATTGTTTCTGTCAAAGATTTTTATGCCGAGTTCCTCTTCCAGGTCTCTTACCGTCGCGGATAACGCCGGCTGTGAAACCAGAAGTTTCCCGGACGCTTCGCGGATGGATGATGATGTTGATATTGTCACGATATATTTTAACTGTAAAATTGTCATCTGTTTTATTCCTTAACCTATCAGATACTGCATTTCATTTCCGCTTTCAAACGAATGAATTCTGCAGTTAAATACCTGTTCGATAATTCCTGTCTTAAGGCACTCCTTCGCAGTACCTGTATACTCGATTGCCCTGTTCTTCATAATCACAATGTTGTCGGATATCTGCAATGCGTGATTTAAATCATGAAGAACTATTATTATCGTTATTCCGTCCCGGTTCAGTTTTTTGATAAGACCGTACATTTCACGCTGTGCGGGAAAATCAAGATGATTCATCGGCTCATCAAAAACCATGTAAGGACATTCCTGTGCGAGCTGCATCGCAAGATAAGCTCTTTGCTGCATACCGCCTGAGAGTTCGCAGGCAGGAATATCTCTTTCGTCGTAAAGACCTGTCAGCCGAATGGCTCTCTCAATTGCACTTCTGTCATCGGCATTCATTTTTCTCGCAAAACCCATATGCGGAAATCTTCCGTGTTCAACCAGTCCAGCCACGGTAATATTCGGTGTGTTTTCTCTGAACTGGGACATAAAAGACAGTCGTTTTGCCCTCTCTCTCGGCTTATATGAAAAATAATCTTCACCGTCCAGTAATATGCTGCCTTTTTTAACCGAACTTAATCCGATAAGACTCTGTAAAAGAGTTGTCTTGCCGCAGCCGTTTGGTCCTATGACAGATGTGATTCTGCCTTTTTCGAAGCACACCGAGATATCTCTTAGTATTTCATTCCTGCCTATATTTATATCTGCGTTTTTAAATTCAAGCATTGACTCTTTTACCTCCTCTCCGTAAAAGAAGATAGAGAAAAAAGGGTGCGCCGGACAGCGACAGGATGATTCCCACAGGAATTTCATACGGTGCAAATAAAACTCGTCCGATTAAGTCGGCGGCCAGCACAAAAACAGCGCCCGTTAACATCGATGCCGGGAGTAAGAGTCTCGCGTCCTGTCTGAAAAAATATCTGCAGATATGCGGTATTATAAGTCCGACAAATCCTATGAGTCCCGAAAAACTTACTACAAACCCCGCAAGTGCGCTTGAAATCAGAATGAAAAAAATCCTGTACAGATTTACGTTAAGTCCGAGCGAATGCGCAGTACCGTCTCCGAGCGTTAAAATATTAAGTGCCTTGGAGAATATTAATGCAAGAGTAATTGCAGTCACAATTCCTATAGAAGGATAAAGCAGATTTTTCATCGTCACGCCCGATAAGGATCCGATTGAAAAATGGAGCGTATTTACCACAAGATCGTCATCGATTATCTTCATTGCATTCATTGCTGCAACCAGAAAACCTGATATCGTTACGCCCGCCAGGATAATGGTCACTCTGGATCTTTCGGCAAAATATGCCAGACACAGGATAAAAGCCGAAGTTGCAAATGCACCGATAAAAGCCATTAAGGATTTGGCCGCAAGATTCTGCGGAAATAAAAGAATCGAGAGCATTACGAAAAAACCTGCCCCCGAATTGACTCCTATCGTGTTGGAGCTTGCCAGAGAGTTATTAAGTACCGATTGAAGCACAACTCCCGCAGTTCCCAGACCGGCTCCGGTCAATAATGATGCCAGGACTCTCGGAAGCCTCACGGAATAAAGAATTGCGTAAGTCGCAGAAGTCGTATCTCTTCCCAAAATCACTTCAGCCAGTTTTGAAAGCGAAATATTTACGCTTCCGAAAAGAAGCCCAAGAACAGAGAGCGCAACCAGAAGAAAAGCAATCACACAAAAATATATTCTGTTGTATGCTTTTCTTCTTTCCATGGATTGTGTAATTTCCTCTCGTCAGTTTTAGTTTTGATAAATAATGTCTGCGAGATACTCATAAGCCTCTCCCCATCTCGCATTGGGTTTTGAATTGTACAATGCTTTGTCTAGAACATAATAGTTACCGTTTTTTACGGCGGTTAATGTCTCCCATGCAGGATTACTTACAAAAAGTTCATCCATGTTAGCAAGTGCGGCATCCGTATCGGATCCCATTGTTGTTACGAAAATATACTCGGGATCTTCGGCAAGAATTGCTTCAATGCTTAAATCTTCTAGGGCTGAATTCGAATCGGCGATATTGACGGTATCCAGATCTGCCAGAATCTCTCCGCCAACCGTTCCCTTGCTGCCTTTAACCTTTACGGAGGATGATGCGACTCTTATAAACAGGACTTTAGGCTGTCTGCCGTCTATCTTCTCCTTGGCTGATTCGATCTGAGCAGCAACCTGCGTTCCGTACTGTTCATACAAATCATCTCTGCCTGTAATCTGCGTAAATATACTTAATGCTTCAAGATAATCTTCAAAGCTTTTTACATCAAAATAAGCTACCGTCGCTCCCGCACTTTCCAGAGTTTCTTCAAGCGCAATCTGCTCATCAAACGATGAGGATGCGATTACAAAATCAGGCTCGAGCGACAGAATCGTTTCTACATTCGGACTGCTGTGTTCTCCGACATCAACAACCGATTCATCAAGATTAAGATTAAACCCCGTAAAAGAATCGCTGCCTGTTCCGACCACTTCTCCGCCGGAAAGCAGCCATGCATCACAGAAACTTCCAAGGAGAGTTACCACTTTATCATGACTTGTAACGGTTACTTCTCTTCCGAGTGCATCCGTGAAAGTCGCTGAGCTGTCCGGTTTGTTAATCACCTCGGTATTGCTGACACACGCTGCAACAGAGAAGCAAAGAAGTGTTAAAGGCACTACTGCAAACAATTTATTTTTCATGCTTCTTCTCCTTTTTTTACATACAAAGTGTAGGTTCCGTCTTCACCGTCCGTAAGTTTGATTATTTTATGGCCTTCATCTTTGAAGCTCCTCGGTACGTTCTGCACCGGTTCCCCGTCATTCATTCTTATCGCCAGTACCTGGCCTGCATCAAGTTCATCAATGGCCACCTTGGCTTTCACAAACGTAATCGGACATACTACATCCGTAATATCCACAAATTCATCAAATTCCAGTTCTGTCTGTGACATCATATCTCCTTTCAGCCCTTATAGGCTGCATTTACTTTTTCAGTCAAACCTTCGGTTCCGAGTCTTTCCAGAGTCTTGCGGAAACGCTCACCGGGTTTTGCGTTTTCTTCAAAGTATTCGATGGCCGCATCGGTTACTCTGAACAAGGTTTCTTTGTCTTTGATTAACGGCACTATCTCTTCGCCTTTATATACAAAATTGCCGAATGTACCGCCGAAAGAAACAATGTATCCGGGGGTACCGGTCCATGCATCCGCAGGACAGCTTTTAACACATCTTGCACAGTTGTTGCATTTTGCGGGATCAAGAACGACTTTACCGTCTGCTAAAGAAAGTGCACCGCTTCTGCAGGCTTTAATACATACGCCGCATGAAAAGCACAAATCTTCCCTGTACTCAATATCCATTCCGCCTTTGATACCCACATCATTCTCTTCTGCCTTTAAACAGTTGTTCTGACATCCTGTCACGCCGAATTTGAATTTATGCGGAAGTTCTCTGCCGAAATATCTTTCATCCAGCTCTTTCGCAAGTGTGTATGTATCTATACATCCGCTCGGACATATCTCGGAGCCCTGACAGGCAGTTACGGTTCGTACTCTCGGTCCGCAGACGCCCGCTTCCACTCCTCCTTTTATAAGTGCTTCCTTAACTTCAGCCAGCTGCTCGACTTTAATAAAAGGAATTTCAATGCCCTGACGCGAAGTCATATGAACATATCCCTGTCCGTATTTTTCCGCTACTTCGGATACGGTCTTAATGTTTTCGGCAGTAAGATTTCCGCCGACAACTTTAAGTCTTAAAGAGCCGTAACCCTTCTGCTTCTGTTTCATGTATCCGCCTTTTTTTAATTCCGCATAATTAATCTCGTCTGCCATTTTTTTGTCTCCTTTAAATGCTTATTGTTACTATAATATAAGGTTATCCGCCTTATTAATAATACTTTATTTTTATGGCCAGTGATAATCTGTGGTTATCATCAAACAAAAAAGGAATCGTTCCGAATACTAAGATTCCCGCCCGGAACAATTCCTTTAATGTAATGAAAGGTAAAAATATTTTAGTCGTTCTGCTCTGTCTCTTTTCTTACGAACAAAACCTTTCTGGTATCCAGAACAATTCCCGCACCGGCAATGATTAAGCCTAAACCGTTTATGCTTATGGCGAATGTTTTCATGATGCTCTGGCATCTCATGGTTTTCATCATGCATAAATGAAGCACATTTCCCGGTAACAAAGCCGCTGCGAGGCTGCTTACGGCAATTACCGCTCCGATAACTATATTAATCTTTCTGTTTTTTACAAAAAGTGACACTGCTGCCAAAACAATATTAAAAAGTGCTATTCCAAACAAAATGTTTTCTGCGGTATGGCATGCCATGTAC
>JAGCVT010000132.1 GCA_017962225.1 Lachnospiraceae bacterium | reverse complement strand
TCCTTATAATGTCAGTCTTATGTTGGATGAGTTCGCAAATATAGGAAAGATTCCTGATTTCCAGACCAAGATTGCGACTATACGAAGCAGAGGTATATCGGCGAATATAATCCTTCAATCGAAGTCCCAACTTAAATCTCTCTATAAGGAAGATGCGGATACAATAGCATCAAACTGTGATACGTTTCTTTATTTGGGCGGTGGCGGTCAGGAAACATTAGAGGAGATAAGTAAAAGGCTTGGCAAGGAAACAATCGATGTAGAAAGCTACAATGAGTCTAAAGGCAGTACAGAGAGCAGCGGAAGTTCTCAGAGCAAGTCAGGCAGAGATTTATTAACAACTGACGAGGTTGCATATAACGTAAAAAGAAAAGAGTGCATTTTACTTATAAATAATACCAGACCGTTTAAGTCTTTAAAGTATAATCCGGAACAGCACAAGAATTATAAATACCTGTCGGATTATGATATCAGGAATACATTCAATGTTAAGAAATATCTGAAGAATTATAATAAGCCAGTCTTAAAAGAGGATACAAAGGTTTTGGTTATTAAATCAAATTAGGAATAACTATGATTAGAATATTTATACGTTTGTTAGTTGCATACATTTCAATTCAGATAAGATTAGTGCTTTTTTTAATGAAGCATTTTGATATTACAAACAGCCTGTTAACAGGATTATTTGCGGATATGCTATTAGGCAGACTGAACCTTTACATCTGGATTAGAATCGGGATTGTAATAGTAATTGCAGTCATTTGCTTCTTACTTCAACATTTCTTTATTCCTGCAAGAATAATAATAAGCGCATTTTCCTGCTTTATATGCGGAGCAATAGCTTATGCGGTGTTTAAGGATAACGAAGTTTTCTCTCCATATATACCGATGGTAATTGTGGCTTCTCTGACGGGAGTTCTTAACTGGATTTGCTGGAAAAACAGGATGAAACTACTAAAAATGAGTGATGAGTAAGGGGTTTTTCATATCTTTATCCTATGATAAAATAGAAAAATAAGGAAAAGGGGAGCGATATGGAAATAAGTAAAACGGATTGGAAGCTCTTTTGCGACAAATTACCGGAGTGGCAAGAAAGATACATGGAGCGACTTGATGATGAATATTCAAAATTGCTTTCAGATAAAGATAAACCAGCTTCTGAACGTTTCTGGGAAGTAGATAAACTTATCCGTCCAGATAAAAAGAATCCAGGTGTATTACTTGAATTAAGAAAAAGCAACACTGTGATAGACATCATGCGTTTACTTAGGAATGATGTTATAACGATGGATGATCTTAAAGATTTTAGCGAAGAACTTCGCGAAGCAGTTGCGTCTTATATGGAATGATTTATTTAGAAAAATCGCAATATTTCTAAATAGATTAACTTACAGTTTATATGACAATGGGAATTTCAAAAAAAGGAGGATGCCTATGAAATCATTGATCATTTATTTCAGCAGAGCTGATGAGAATTACGCAGTCGGTTACATTGATAAAGGTAATACGGAGATTGTTGCAGAATATGTTCAAGAATTAACCGGGGCAGATATGTTTAAGGTTGAGCCGGAAATTCCATATGCGAAGGATTATAAAACTTGCATTGAAGAAGCAAAGAAACGTATCGGAAACGCTCCTATCAAGGAGAAATTGGGGGATATTTCGGATTATGATACCGTTTTTGTAATGAGTCCGATTTACTGGGGGACATATGCGCCTGAGGTTGAGACGGCGCTCGAAGGATTGGATTTTAGCAATAAGAAGGTCCGTGTAATCTGTACTCATGAAGGATCCGGCCTTTCCGGGATGCCTGCTGATGTAAAGAAGATGTGCAAGGGGGCAGACGTTGAAACAAAAGGTCTGGCAATCAAGGGTTCGCAGGCTAAAGAATCAAAAGATAAAGTGAAAGCGTGGTTGTAGGAATATTTTGGTTTTCCTAAACAGATTAACTTTCAGGATAATAGACTAAGACAAATCGGAGTTTATCGGTGGAGAGAATGGAGACTTTTGTAAATAGATGATAAAACTTGAAACAGAACGATTATGCCTGCGTGACTATGTAGAAGCGGACTTTGAGGCATATTATAAATTAAAAACAGATGATCGGACGATGTACTATATGCAGGACATCAAGCTGGATGATCGCGAAACGGCTCGAGTCGAGTTTGAGGATTTGCTTTCTGACATGAAAAATATCCATCGTAAGTATTATTTTTTTCATATGGAATTAAAAGACACTCATGAACAGGTTGGAAGCATAGGGTATACAGTAGTAGATGATACACCTGTAGGGAAAATAGTTCATCTTGGATACTTCACTTATCCTAAATTCTGGGGGAATGGATATACCTCTGAGGCTCTTAGTAAGGTTTTGGAATTTGCATTTACAAAGGACAGTGTGTACAGAGTTACAACAGGTTGTCTTAAAGAAAATTTCGGCTCTGAAAGAGTTATGCAGAAGAACAGAATGATAAAAGAAGCAGAACATGTTGATTATGAATGGCATGATGGTCATATGAAAACGCGTTTGGAATACAGACTTCTGAAAAATGAATGGGAACAGTTT
>JAGCVT010000131.1 GCA_017962225.1 Lachnospiraceae bacterium | reverse complement strand
TGAAAACAAGAGAGTCAATGCCAAGAGTATCATGGGCATGATGAGTCTCGGTCTTAATGCCGGTGAAAAGGTTGTAGTTGAAGCTGACGGTTCCGATGAGGAAGCAGCAATCAATCATATAGAAAAATATTTAAGCGGCGAAAACTAATTCAAAATGAAAAAACTTTTGTTTTTGTACAATGCCCATTCGGGCAGGGAAAAAATTAAAAGTAAATTAGTAAAAATAATCGATATTTTTGCCAAAGCCGGTTATGAAATCACGGTTCATCCCACGCAGGCAAAGGATGACGCGACCAATACAATCATAGCTGACGGTGACCGTTATGACACAATAGTTGTTTCCGGCGGCGACGGAACGCTCGATGAAGCCGTAAAAGGAATGATCACTTTAAACAAAGACATTCCCCTCGGTTACATTCCTGCGGGAAGCACAAACGACTTTGCCAAAACTATCGGTATATCTTCGGATATGGCCAAGGCTGCGGAAACGGTCATATACGGAGAGCAGTTTCCATGCGATGTCGGAACTTTTAACGATTCATACTTTGTATACATCGCAGCATTCGGAATCCTCACGGAAGTTTCATACGAAACCAAGCAGGAATTCAAAAACGTTTTCGGCCACATGGCATACGTACTCGAAGGTGTGCGCTCAGTCGGCATGGGCAATTTCAAACCGATCGAAATGACAATCACCGTCGGTGACAGAGTCATAAAAGATTCATTCATCTACGGAATGATAAGCAATTCAACATCCGTAGGAGGCGTAAAGAGCCCTCTGTTTAAGGAATCACAGTTAAACGACGGAAAGTTCGAAGGCATCTTTGTAAGATACCCCGAAGATCCGACCGATTTAAACGCAGTGCTTGCTTCACTCATTGCGGGCGAGCCCGATCCCGAATACATGTATTACTTCAAGGCAGGCGAAATCCATTTTACGAGCGACGAGCCCGTAGCATGGACCAGAGACGGCGAAGCCGGCGGCAGCCACACGGAAGTAACAATCAAAAACTTAAAACAGGCTGTGACAATCTTTAAGCCGGTTAAAAAGAAATAAGGTGAGGAACCGCAGGCGCGGTTCCTTTTTTAAAAATATGAAAAGAATCAAAGTCAAAATAAATAAAAGCGAACGCGAATATGATGTATATGCACTGCTTACATCATTCTTCCCCCAAACGGAAATCGTAACTTCGGAAAACGATAACGAAGCCTGCGACGGTGTTTTTTCTATTGATGAAAACGGCAGTAATGTTAAGCTTTCAATCAATTTCGAAGACCTCATAAAAGAAACCGAATTCACAATTACATCTACAGACAAAGACTCCGCAAAAAAAGAGTTCGGTCTTAAACTCTATGACTTCCTCGTTGAAGCAACAGGTCTCGAACTTCCCTGGGGAAATCTTACAGGCATTCGACCGACGAAACTTATTCGCACTATGCTAGAGGAAGAAATAGATTCGGAGGCAGACACACTTCGTGAGTCAGCCACCGAAGCAACGGTGTCTGGCTCGCTTTGCGTGCCTGACTCCGTCATAGACAAAATCAAAGCCCGCGCCTACGCAGAGCGCCGTCTTCGCGGTGAAAAACTCGAGCTTGGAATCGACATCGCAAAGCGCGAAATCGACATCATGTCAAGGCTTCACGGAACCGACGGATACAGCGTATACGTGGGCATTCCCTTCTGTCCTTCGACATGTCTTTACTGTTCATTCACATCCAATCCTATATTCAAATACAAAGACAAAATCAAGAATTATCTTCAGGCAATTAAGAAAGAACTTGAATGGGATGTGTCCCATATGTCGGACAGGTACCTTGATACAATATACATAGGCGGAGGTACTCCGACCACGTTAAGTCCCGAAGAACTCGATGAACTTTTAGGGTATATTACGAACATTCTTCCCATGGAAAATGTCAGGGAATTTACGATTGAAGCAGGCCGTGCAGACAGCATTACAAAAGAAAAACTTGATGTGATTAAGAAGTATCCGATCACCAGAATTTCCGTCAATCCGCAGACCATGAGCGATAAAACTCTTAAAACAATCGGACGAAATCACACGGTACAACAATTCGTCGATGCCTTCAAATTAGTCAGAGAAGCAGGGTTTGACAACATCAATTCGGACATTATTTTAGGACTTCCGGGCGAGACAGTTGAAGATGTTAAGCACACAATCGACGAACTTATTAAACTCGCTCCCGACTCACTCACAGTTCATTCTCTCGCCATCAAAAGAGCATCACGCTTGAAGAGATGGATGGATGAAAACGAACTTGAAATCACAATGGATTATGAGGAAGCAATGAGAATCTGCGCAGAGGGTGCAAAGGCAATGGGACTTAATCCCTACTACCTCTACCGTCAGAAGCAGATGGCCGGAAACCTTGAAAATACAGGCTATTCGAAGCCCGGCAAGGAAGGACTTTACAATATTTTAATCATGGAAGAAATCCAGTCCATAGTCGCAATGGGTGCAGGCAGTGTATCAAAATGCGTGCATGCAGACGGCCTCATTGAGAGGTGTGACAATGTCAAGGACATCGATTTGTATCTTTCGAAAATCGATGAAATGATTGAGCGAAAAGATGCGCTTTTTTGCAAATGATTAGGACTTGCATTGTAATGGTATAATAGAAAAGTATTTAAGGAAGAAATAAAAATATACGGAGAATAAATTATGAAATCTTACATCGAAGAAACAAACTTTTTTAAAGGCATCAATCCCGAGGAAATTGCTCAGAAACATGGCACACCCGTATACGTATACAACGAGGAAAACATCAGAGAGCACATGAGAGACGTTGCAAACGTTATTACAAAATATCCTTATCGTGCGAACTACTCCATGAAGGCTAACAGCAACTTAACCATCCTTAAGATGGCACTCGAGGAAGGCCTTAACGCAGATGCTATGTCCGAAGGCGAGATGAGACTTCTTATTAAAGCAGGTTTCCCTTCAGACAGAATTTTCTTTGTACCCAACAATGTAGACAAGTCGGAACTTCAGTTTGCAATTGACCACGACATCATGGTAAGTCTCGACAGCCTTGACCAGCTTGATTTATTCGGACAGCTTAACCCCGGCGGAAAATGCTCAGTCAGAATCAATCCCGGCGTAGGCGCAGGACATCATGAAAAAGTTGTTACCGCAGGCAAGAAAACCAAATTCGGTGTAGCTGAAGAAGATGTTGATAAAATCTTTGAAATCGCAAAGAAATACAACCTCACAATCGCTGAGATTAACCAGCATGTAGGTTCACAGTATCTTGATCCCGAACCCTTCCTTCAGGCAGTTGAAAACTTCTTAAGAATCGCCGAGAAATTTGATTCTCTCGAATACATAGACTTCGGCGGCGGATACGGAATTCCTTATCATAAATTAGACGACGAAGCAAAGTTTGACATGGCTTCATTCACAGAAAGATTCACAGCACTCCTTGATGCATATGCAGAAAAACACAAAGACAATCTGCCTTTATTTAAGAGCGAACCCGGCAGATACTGCGTGGCAGAAGGCGGCGTAATCCTTGGAAGAGTACACGCAACAAAGCAGAACGCAGGCAAGAGATACGCAGGTACCGACATCGGTATGAATGTTCTTGCACGTCCCACACTTTACGATTCATATCATGAAATCGAAGTGCTTCACAACGGCAAGGCAGTAAGCCGCGACGTACTTGAAGAAGTAAGCATATCGGGTAACATCTGCGAATCAGGCGACCTTCTTTGTAAGGAAAGACCCGTGGCTCATATTGAAACAGGCGATCTTGTATGCGTACTCGACGCAGGTGCATACGGCTACTCAATGAGCTCATCCTACAACACACGTCCTCGTGCTGCAGAAGTTCTTATTACCAAGGAAGGCAGAGACAAACTTATAAGAAGAAGAGAAACTTACGACGATCTCTTCGCACTCTTCACAGAATAGGAGAATCCACATGGATATCAAAGAAATACTTTCAAAAGTTGACCATACACTTCTTGCGGTTGACGCAACCTGGGATCAGATTAAAGTTATCTGCGATGATGCGGTTAAATATCAGACCGCTTCAGTCTGCATTCCCGCAGCGTATGTCAAAAAAGCAAGCGAATACATTAAGGAAGAAGCCGCAGAGCAGCACCTTCCGAACGTAAAAGTCTGCACGGTCATCGGTTTCCCGAACGGCTACTCAACCACCGCGGTTAAATGCATGGAAGCCAGAGAAGCCATCGAAAACGGCGCAGACGAAATCGATATGGTCATTCATGTCGGCGCACTTAAAGACAAAAAATACGACGACATCCTAAAAGACATAAAGTCCGTTAAAACAGCATGCGAAGACAAGGTGCTCAAAGTCATCATCGAGACATGTCTTTTAACAGACGAAGAGAAGATTAAGATGTGCGAAATCGTTAATGAGTCAGGCGCAGATTACATCAAAACTTCAACAGGATTTTCAAAGGGCGGCGCAACAAAGGAAGACGTTGCATTATTTGCAAAGTACGTAAAAGCGCCCGTTAAAATAAAGGCAGCAGGCGGTATCGCATCGCTTGAGGATGCCGAAGAATTCATCAAGCTCGGAGCCGACAGACTCGGTACGAGCCGAATCGTAAAAATCGTAAAGAACATGGAAGAGCAGTAAGTTTGGGAACGAAGATTAAAAAAGTCATCATCGATCTCGTGTGCGGCGTTGCCGTCGGAGCAGGTGCAATACTCCCCGGGTTCAGCGGCGGAGTATTATGCGTTGTGCTCGGAATGTATCCGCTCATCATGGAGCTTTTCTCGCATCCATTCAAAGCGTTTAAGAAGCACTGGAAGATATACTTGTTTATATTAATCGGCTGGGTGATAGGCTTTTTTGCGGTGTCAAATCTCATCAAGTTTGTGTACGCAAGATACGAAGTATTTACGCTCTGGACCTTTGTCGGAATGATTTTCGGAAACATCCCTTCACTCTACAAACAGGCCGGTAAAAAAGGCAGAAAAGCAAGCTCATTCATTTCGATGGCAGTTGCTTTTATCGTAATGTTTGCGATACTTTTTTCAGTCGCAATGATGCCCAACTTAAACATCACACCAAATGTCTGGTGGTATCTTTTCTCCGGTTTTATGTGGGGCTTAAGCATCATCATTCCGGGCTTAACAAGTTCATCCATCATGATGTCACTCGGCATCTACGAATCGTTTAACGCAGGCCTCGCAGGCTTTAAACCGATAGTAATCATTCCGTGGTTAGTCGGTATGCTTTTAACGGCAGCAGCGCTTGCAAGGCTCGTTGAATACATATTCAAAAAGCATTATTCCGAAGCGTTCCACGCGGTCATCGGAATAGTCGTGTCATCGACGATAATGATTTTCCCGATATTTCATCCGTATAAACTCTCGGATATTTTTATCTCGGCAGCGTGCGTGATTATCGGATTTATAGTGGCATATTATTTGAGCAGTTTTAAGATAGAAGAACAGACAGACTAAAGGAAACGACATGAAAATTATTTTACGAGAAGATTATCCTTACTTTTATGAGACCCACATGCACACCAATCAGGGCAGCGCATGCGGCAGCAATACAGGTTACGAAATGGCCGAAGCTGCCAAAGCATTCGGCTACACAGGCGTATTCATCACCGACCACAACTGGGGCGGCAACACATGCGTTTCGAGAGAACTTCCCTGGGAAGAGTGGATGACACAGTACGCAAGAGGTTACCGCGACGCGAAGAGATTCGGCGATGCAAACGACTTCGACGTATTCTTCGGAATGGAAACAGGCTTTACGGGAACCGAGTTTTTAATCTACGGCCTTACTCCCGAAGACTTTATCAATATGCCTGAATTCAGGACCTGCACTATCGAGCGGCAGTACGAGCTCATAAAGATGCGATCCGGCCTCGTATCACAGGCACACCCTTTCAGAGTAGAGCCTTACATCCCTGAGGTACGCACGTTTCCCGAATATGCGGATGCAATCGAAGCTTACAATGCAACACATTCAAGCCCTTTAAGCAAGGCACACAATGTGGCAGAGTGGAACGATCAGGCAATCGAACTTGCGCTTAAATATAACAAGCCTATAACAGCAGGCTCGGACGTACATTCCACCAGACTCTTCGGCGGCGGAATGGCCTTTAAAAAGAGGCTTAAAACCACTAAAGAATTCGTCGACGCAATAAAAAATAACGAAGACTATATCGTCTCTGACGGTCTCTACTGGAGAGATAAAAAAGGAACGATTTTAGGCGGTATCGAAATAAGATAAACGTAGGAAACATCGGGCATAAAAATGGGACAAAGTGCCCTAAAATTTGACATTTGCGCGATTTTTTGATAATATTTCACCTAAGCAACATTTTTGGACATCCTTGGTTTTACGATTTAGGAACGTGGGTTATAAGACTTAAGTCGAGAGATACAGATTACAAAAACGGTTATTTTATGTTAGGAAAAATTAAAGTGCGCATTACTGCTTTAACATGCGCATCAATATTATCAATAATAGGCATCGGAGCAGCACCTTTTAAAATAAGTGACATGCTGAACGTTAACGGCAAGGTAATATTAAACGTTCCCGAAGTAGAAATGGATTCGTTTATCCTTGACGGCGGTGTTGCGGGAATTACCGAAAAAGACATTTATGTCGAAGCGGTAGAAAAGTCCGCACAGAAAGCAGCCGAAGTTGAAGAAGTGGTTGAGGAAGAAATTCCCGTTGAAGAAGAAATCAACTTCGTAATGGCAAATGTTCAGAACTCCGTAAACGTTCGCGCAGAAGCCAACACCGACTGCGAAGTAGTCGGCATGCTCTATAATAAGTGCGGCGGTACCATTCTTGAAGAGGGTGACGGCTGGACCAAGATCGAGTCCGGTGAACTCGTAGGATGGGTAAGAAACGACTTCCTTTATTTCGGAGAAGACGCCAAAGCTTATGCTGAACAGGTATGCGACCGTATAGCGCGCGTAAACGTAGAGTGCTTAAGAATCAGAAAAGGTCCGAGCACGGAAGCAGAGACCGACGGTTTGTTTGAAATCAATTCCGAGTGGACAGTTCTCGAAGAACTCGAAGACTGGGTTAAGGTAGATTACAAAGGCGCCGAAAGATATGTATCAGCAGACTATGTGGATGTTGAATACTTCATCGAAGACGGCGAGACAATGGAAGAAATTAAAGCACGTGAAGCCATAGCAGCTTTGGAAAAAGCAAAGCTTACGGCTAACCAGGGTGCTTATGCTGCAAATGCCGATGACACAACATTACTCGGTGCCATCATTCAGGCAGAGGCAGGCAACCAGTGCTACGACGGTAAACTTGCGGTTGGTGCGGTAGTACTTAACAGAGTTAAGTCCGACAGATATCCGAACTCCATCAGGGAAGTTATTTATGCACCCGGACAGTTCGGTCCGGCAAGAAACGGTTCCCTCGACGTAGTTCTTCAGAACGGCGTTAACGAAGAGTGTATGCAGGCTGCAAGAGAAGCACTTGAAGGTGCTACAACAGTCGGCGATGCAAAGAACTTCCACAGAGCAGGATCCGGCGAAAGCGGTATCGTTATCGGAGCACACGTATTCTACTAAAGCATGTTTGTTTACAGCAGTATAAATATGTAATTAAGCCATATGTCCAATCATATGGCTTTTGTAGTTATTATATATAACGGAGGATTTAAAATGAGTATCTCTTTAAAGGGCAGGGATTTCCTTACATTAAAGGATTTTACGAAGGAAGAAATCGAGTACATACTCGACTTGTCTGCCAAGCTTAAGTACAAGAAGAAAAACGGCATTCCCATGGATGAACTTAAGGGAAAGAATGTAGTATTGATTTTTGAGAAAACCAGTACCAGAACAAGATGCTCATTTGAAGTAGGTGCTTTTGATTTGGGTATGCATGCAACATACCTTGATCCGAGCTGTTCGCAGATTGGCAAGAAAGAAAGCATCGCAGATACGGCACGCGTACTTTCAAGAATTTACGACGGTATTGAATACCGCGGTTTTGAACAGTCAATCGTTGAGGAACTTGCAAAGTATTCGGACGTTCCCATCTGGAACGGTCTTACCAACGAATATCATCCCACACAGATGCTTGCAGACATGCTTACAATCCGCGAACATTTAGGCGGACTTGAAGGCAAGAAACTCACCTACATGGGTGATGCAAGATACAACATGGGCAACTCATACATGATCGCATGTTCCAAGATGGGCATGCATTTCACAGCATGTGCTCCCGCTAAATATTTCCCTTCCAAGGAACTTGTGGCTGAGTGTGAAGAATTCTGCAAGCTTTCAGGCGGCAGCATCACATTAACAGAGAATGTTGAAGAAGGCACAAAAGGTGCAGACATCATCTGTACAGACGTATGGGTATCAATGGGTGAGCCCGACGAAGTATGGAAAGAGCGTATCGAAGATTTAACTCCCTACAGAGTTACAATGGACATAATGAAGAACGCCGGCGAAGGCGCAATCTTCCTTCACTGCCTGCCTTCATACCATGATCTTAAAACAAAGATCGGCAAAGAAATCGGCGAGAAGTTCGGCCTCGAAGAAATGGAAGTTACAGACGAAGTATTCGAGTCGTCATACTCAAGAGTATTCGACGAAGCCGAGAACAGAATGCACACCATCAAAGCTGTAATGGCAGCAACACTCGGTGCATTTGAAAACGAATAAAGCAGGTATAATATGGCAGATTTACAGGAAAAAATCGTTCTCTGCGGCTCCAACGCCTACGAGAAAAAATATTATTTCAACAAAGAATTTGATAAGATTCCCGAACAGGTAAAAGAAGATTTACACATCATGTGCGTGCTCTTTACCGAGGAAGTCGGCGGCATTTTCCTAATCGCATTCGACGAGTACGGTGCACCGATTATCCAGACCGATTCGGACGAAAATGATTTTTACTATGACGAAGTAAGTGCAGGATTGCTCGTAAAAGAAGTGCAGAAAAGCAAGAGAGAACTTTTCGAAGCGCTCACACTTTACTACAGAGTATTTATCCTAAAAGAAGATCCCGCGAAGATTCTCGCGGAAGTAGATGGGGAAAGGGACGAATAATATGTTATTAGTTTGCGACGTAGGCAATACAAATATCAACTTCGGTGTTTACAAGGGGGAGGAGCTGCTCGTAAAGTTTAAAATAATGTCAAAGATGTCCAGAACTTCGGATGAATTCGGCGCCATTATCTGCGAACTCATTGAGCACAACAACATAAGCCTCGACGATATCGACGGCTGCATCATTGCATCCGTAGTTCCCAACGTAATGCATTCGCTTGTAAATGCAATGGAAAGATATCTTAAGAAAAAACCTCTTATCGTTGGCCCGGGAATTAAGACAGGCATCAAAATCATCACTGAGGCACCCAAGGAAATCGGTGCAGACAGAATTGTTGATGCGGTTGCGGCATACGATATTTACGGAGGACCGATACTTGTAATCGACTTCGGTACAGCTACCACATACGACCTTGTCACAAAGGACGGCGAATTCGCAGCAGGTATTACAGCACCGGGTATCAAAATCTCCGCGAAGGCGCTTTGGGAAGACACCGCAAAGCTTCCTGAGATAGAGATTAAAAAGCCCGCATCAATCCTTGCACAGGAAACCATCTCCAGTATGCAGGCAGGCCTTGTGTACGGACAGATCGGACAGACCGAATACATCATAAAAAAAGTAAAAGAAGAATCAGGTCTCGAAGACCTTAAGGTAGTCGCAACAGGCGGCTTAGGAAGCATCGTCAGTGAAGAGACAGATATGATTCAGGTTTATGACAGAAACCTTACAATGCACGGACTCAGATTAATATACGAGAAGAACAGAAAATAAGATTATGGACAAGAAACACAAAATTACAAAAGCAATAGTAACAACAATCGCAATTATCTGCGGCATACTCATGGTAGCGGTTATTTCATCGGGACTTTCCATTATGATTTACCGTTCCAATACACCGCGTATCATCATGAAGCAGAACGTCACCGTCACTGAAGGCGAAACAATTATGCTTTCAGATGTGGTTGAAAAAGCAGACAACATCAAAGGCTATCTTTTAGGAGCCGAATGGGTTGAAGGCACACAGGCAACAGGCGTTCCCGATATTAAGGGATTAGGACCCGATGATTTATCAAGACATGAGATAACCGTCACCGAAGGTACGGGCAAACTTCGTATCTATGTTACGGCCTGGGGCAAGAACCACGAATTTACCGGCGGCGAAACGATCGTTGAAGTAATTGCAAAATAGTCCGATGAACATAGGAAACGTAACTTTAAAAAACGAATATATATTGGCTCCGATGGCAGGTTTTACAGACCTGCCTTTTCGTCTTATTTGCTCTAAAATGGGCGCAGGTATGGTCTGCATGGAAATGATCTCCGCAATGGCCATTACCTACAATAACGAAAAGACATTTGAGATGTTAAAAATCGATCCCGAGGAATCGGTTGTTTCACTTCAGCTTTTCGGAAAAGATCCCGCAATCATGGCTGAGGCTGCAAAGAAGATTGACGAATATCCTTTTGACATTCTCGACGTAAACATGGGCTGTCCGGTTAAAAAGATAGTCGATAACGGCGAAGGAAGCGCACTTATGAAAGACCCCGTGCTCGCGGGTAAAATCATTGAGGCGCTCGTAGGGGCTACGAAAAAGCCTGTAACGGTAAAAATACGCTCGGGCTTTGATAAAGACCATATAAACGCCTTAGAGATGGCCAGAGTGGCATACGAGAGCGGAGCAAGCGCCGTAGCGGTGCACGGAAGGACGAGAGAGAAGTTTTATGAGGGCGAAGCCGACTGGAACATCATCAGAGAAGTAAAAGAAAGCATCCCCATCCCCGTCATCGGAAGCGGTGATGCCAAAGACATTATAAGCTCCGCAAAGATGAAAGCAGAAACCAACGTCGACGGAGTCATGATAGGTCGTGCGGCGAGAGGCAACCCCTGGATATTCAAAAGCCTCGCAGAAGGCAAAGAATACAAGCCCTCCAAAGACGAGATAGCTGATATGATACTCGAGCACTTGCGCCTGCTTATCGACGCCAAAGACGAGTACAGAGCGCTTCGTGAGATGCGCACCCACGCGGCATTTTATACGGCCGGAATGAAGAATTCTGCTTCTTTTAGGAGGGAAATTAACTTCACTCAGACGCTCGATGAATTCGTGCAAAAAGTCAACGAAATCAGACTCTGATTTAAGGATTTTATATCGGTTGACACGTTTTACAAGTATAAGGTATAATATGAATTTGCAGTAGTTTGACCATTGCATATTTAGTTTAAAAGGAGATTAACCATGGCAGAAGAAAAAAAGAATCTCTTGACCCGTGAAGGTCTTGAACAATACGAAGAAGAATTACACTATTTAAAAGTCACAAAGCGTGAAGAAATTGCTCAGAAATTAAAAGAAGCCAGAGCACAGGGCGACTTATCGGAAAACGCAGAATACGATGCTGCTAAGGATGAGCAGAGAAACGTTGAAGCAAGAATCGAAGAACTCGAAAAACTCTTAAAGAACGTAGAAGTTGTCGACAGCGACGGAACAGACGACAAGAGAGTTAAGTTTGGTTCCACAGTTAAGATTCTTGACAAGGAATTAAAAGAAGAGCTCACATACAGAATCGTTGGTGCATCAGAAGCTAAGTGCCTCGAAGGAAGTATTTCAGACGAATCACCTTTAGGCAGAGCATTAATCGGTGCCAAGAAGAACGATACTATTACTGTTGAAGCACCTTGCGGAGAACTCAAGTACAAGGTTCTTGAAATCGTAAAAGAAAAGAGTTCAAAGAAGTAATTTTAGGAGATTAATTTAAAGTGGCAGATAACAATACTAATGTAAATGAAAATCAGGCATCACAGGATATAAACCAGTTACTCAAGGTTCGTCGTGAGAAACTTGCGGCACTTCAGGAAGCTGGCAAAGATCCTTTTGTGATTACAAAATACAATCAGACTCATCATTCAACTGATGCCAAGAAAGAGTACGAAGAACTCGAAGCTAAACTTCTCGCAGGCAGAGCAGAACTTAATGTGGAAGGCCTCGATGAAGAAGCTGCAAAAGAAGCAAAGAAGAATGATTACAACGAAAAACGTGCCATTATGGACGCTAACCCCATCCACGTAAGCATCGCAGGTCGTATGATGTCAAAGCGTGTAATGGGCAAGGCATCATTCTGCAATGTACAGGATAAGCCCGGAAACATCCAGGTTTATGTTGCGCGCGATGCAATCGGTGAAGAGTCTTATGCTGATTTTAAGAAGTATGACGTAGGTGATATCATCGGTGTTGAAGGATATGTATTCCGTACAATGATGGGTGAAATTTCCATCCATGCTGAGAAGGTTACACTCCTTACCAAATCACTTCAGATTCTGCCCGAAAAATACCATGGTTTAACTAATACAGATATCAGATATCGTCAGAGATATGTGGACCTCATCATGAATGAGGAAGCAAAAGATACATTTATCAAGAGATCCAAAATCATTTCATCCATCCGTCGTTACTTAGACGATCAGGGATTCATGGAAGTTGAAACTCCTATGCTTGTTGCCAACCCCGGCGGTGCAGCTGCAAGACCTTTCGAGACTCACTTCAATGCACTTGATGAGGACCTTAAGCTTCGTATATCACTTGAACTTTACTTAAAGAGACTTATCGTAGGCGGACTTGAAAGAGTTTATGAAATCGGAAGGGTATTCCGTAACGAAGGTCTTGATACAAGACACAATCCCGAGTTCACTTTAATGGAGCTTTATCAGGCTTACACAGACTACCACGGAATGATGGATTTAACAGAAAACATGTTCCGTCATGTAGCTAAAGAAGTACTCGGTACAACCACATTCAAGTACGGTGATATCGAACTTGATTTTGGCAAGCCTTTCGAAAGACTTACCATGACTGAAGCAGTTAAAAAGTACGCAGGTATCGATTTCGACGATCCCGCACAGGTTCCCGATACGGAAGCAGCCAAGAAACTCGCAAAAGAGCATCACATTGAATTCGAAGACTTCCACACCAAGGGACATATATTAAACCTCTTCTTCGAAGAGTTCTGTGAAGACAAGATGGTACAGCCCACATTCATCATGGACCATCCCATCGAGATTTCACCTCTTACCAAGAAGAAACCTTCAGACCCTTCAAAGGTGGAGCGTTTCGAGCTCTTTATCAACGGTTGGGAAATGTGTAACGCTTATTCAGAGCTTAACGATCCCATTGACCAGAGAGAGCGTTTCGCACTTCAGGATGCAAATGCGGCAGCAGGCGACGAAGAAGCCGAGCACACAGATGAGGACTTCCTCAATGCACTTGAAGTAGGTATGGCACCTACAGGCGGCATCGGCTACGGTATTGACAGACTTACAATGCTCCTTACCAACAGCCCCGCAATCCGCGACGTATTGCTCTTCCCGACGATGAAAAGTCAGAAAGAAAGCTAGATAAAATAAGGAAATATCAAAGATTTTCGTTGTAGTCAAGCTTGTGTCAAACACAAAATTGTTATAAAAACAGTTCTGTCATATTACCCATTTTGGGTCCATTTTCACTAAATAAAGTTAGAAGTGAAAAGTATAAGAAATCTGGATGTTTTTTCTAAAAGATATTTTAGAAAAGGCATCCTTTTTTATTGCAGTAATTAATTGCTCAATATAGGGAAACAATTTTGCTTACAAGCGTCAGGAGGAAATATGTTAAAACTAAGAGTTTCTGGCACTAAAAACGATTTAAAAACATTTCAAAGATGGCTAGAGAGAATAACTGATAACGCGAATGCCAAATTTGAATTGGGAGAACAGAAAGAACCAAAGCAGAATCCGAATAATGAAAAGTATTATCGGTATGAAGCTGATTTATTAGGTCCCATTAAAAAGCAAGGAGGAAGCAAACATGTGCAAAATAATAGCCGTATCCAATCAAAAGGGCGGAGTAGGTAAAACCACAACGGCGGTTAATCTCGGAATGGGATTAGCCAGGGAAGGGAAAAAGGTTCTGTTAGTCGATGCGGATTCCCAGGGAGATTTGAGTATCTGCCTTGGAAATGAGAATCCGGACGAATTGGATTATACGATGGCCACGATCCTTGAAGAAATCATATGCGGAGATCCTTACGATTTAAAGGAAGCGATTTTCCATCATGAAGAAGGAGTTGATTATATACCCTGCAATATCGAACTTTCAGGAGTTGAAGTATTAATGGTTAATGCCATGCGTAGAGAATATCTTTTGAAGCAGATTCTTGGAAAAGTAAAAGATCAATATGATTACATCATAATAGATTGTTCGCCTTCATTGGGTATGGTAACGATTAACGCGCTTGCTTGCGCCGATAGCGTAATTATTCCGGTACAGGCGGAATTATTATCGACTAAAGGCTTAGGACAGCTTATACGCACAATTAATGAGGTCAGGGAGAACGAGATTAATCCTTTTCTTCATATAGAAGGAATTCTCATGACGATGGTCGATGAAAAAACACTTATATTCAAAGAAATCTTTCCTAAACTTGAAGAAAACTACGGACGAACAATAAAGATATTTAATAGCAGAATTCCAAAATCGGTAAGAGCATCCGAACTACCAATCCTGGGAATCAGTATTTACAATCATGATCCTGATGGAAAAGTAGCCCTTGCATATAAGGATCTTGTAGGGGAGGTGCTTGAGAATGCATAGAAAGACTGTAACAGGAAAGGTTTGTTTAACCCCATATGAAAAGTTACTTAAAAGCGGAGTAAAACAATATAACGGTGAAGTAAAGGACATAGAGCTTCCTCTTCTTCATCCGTTTAAGAATCATCCCTTCAAGGTTGTTGAGGATGAGCACATGAGAGAACTGGTTGAGAGTATTAAGGAAAAAGGTGTTTTATCTCCAACCATAGTGAGAAGGATGGAAACCGGAGGTTTTGAGATTATATCAGGGCACAGAAGAAAAAGAGCATGTGAATTGGCAGGTCTTCTGACAATGCCGGTAATAATTAAAGAACTGGATGATGATGAAGCAACAATCCTTATGGTTGATGCCAACATACAAAGAGAAAACATACTTCCCAGTGAACGTGCGTTTTCACTTCAAATGAAGATGGAAGCATTAAAAAGGCAGGGAAGACGTAGAGATTTGGAGGAGACAACATCTAATTATGGTCAAGATGTAACTTCGGACCATTATGGTCCGAAGTTGCAAGAGGATGAATCAACTTCTCGACATGATGTCGAGAAGTTAGATGAAGACTTGAATGATGAAGCAAAGGAATCAACTTCGGGTCAAAGTGACCCAAAGTTAAATGAGAACAAATTAACTTCGGGCCATAATGGCCCGAAGTTGCAAGATGTTAGAGTAACTTCTGGATATGATGTCCAGAAGTCGGAAGAAGAATCTTCTTCTGTACATAGTCTTCAGAATTTAGAAGATTATTTGAGTAAAGAAGGAATAATGACTTCGGGACATAATGTCCCGAAGTTGCAAAAGAATGAATCAACTTCTCGACATGATGTCGAGAAGTTAAAAGACAATCAAGATGAATATATTGATTTAACTTTGGACCATTATGATCCAAAGTTGACAGCTGATATAGTTGGAAAAGATGAAGGATTATCTGGAAGACAAATCCAACGATACATACGATTAACAAATCTTACCCCAAACCTTTTATTAAATGTAGATAAGGGAAAGATTGGACTTGTACAAGCAGTGAATTTATCATACATTTCGGAAGAAAAACAAGAAATGATATCTAGAGTTTTTGATAAAAATGATAAGAGTATGACTGTTAAACAAGCCAAAATGCTTCGAGAAGCTTCAGAATCAGGAACTCTCGATGAAGAAACAGCATTTAATATTCTTCTTGGGAAAACAGCATTTTTGAGAACAGTAACATTTTCAGAAAAGGAACTGAAGAGATACTTTCCGGAAGAAGTAAATAGTGCTCAAATCAAAAGATTTATGATTGGGCTTTTAAATGATTGGAAGGAGAAGCCGTGATGGGGGATGGAACTTTTCGTCAGAAGAAAGGATTTACGACTT
>JAGCVT010000130.1 GCA_017962225.1 Lachnospiraceae bacterium | reverse complement strand
GCAGGCTTTGTTCACTGGAAACTGACAGGAAAGAAAGTACTCGGTGTGGGCGATGCTTCAGGTATGTTCCCCATCGATATGAGCACAGGCAATTACGATGAAAAGATGATTGAAAAGTTTGATGTTCTTGCCAAAGAAACCGCACTTGCAAAAGGCCTTAAGGATCTTCTTCCCGAAGTTTTATCCGCAGGCGAAAACGCAGGCTGCTTAACCGAAGAAGGTGCAAAGCTTTTCGATGAGAGCGGAAACCTCAAGGCAGGCATTCCTCTTTGTCCTCCCGAAGGTGATGCAGGAACAGGTATGGTTGCAACCAACTCCGTAAAGGTAAGAACAGGTAACATTTCTGCAGGTACCAGCGTATTTGCAATGGTTGTTCTCGAAAAAGATTTATCCAAGGTTTATCCCGAAATCGACCTTGTTACCACACCCGACGGTGCACTTGTCGGAATGGTTCACTGCAACAACTGTACATCCGAAATCAACAACTGGGTTAAGATTTTCAAGGAGTTCCAGGAGCTCTTCGGAATGACAGTAGACATGAACGAACTTTTCACAAAGCTTTATTCCGTATCGCTTGACGGCGATAAGGACTGCGGCGGAGTTCTTTTATACAACTACCTTTCAGGAGAACCTGTTACAGGCTTCGAAAAAGGTGCTCTCGTTCTTGCAAGAACAGCAGAAGACAACTTCTCTCTTGCAAACCTTATGAGATCAAATCTTTACTCTGCAATGGCTACCCTTAAAGTCGGCCTTGACTTAATGCTTAAAGAAGAAGGTGTAAAGGTAGACGAAATGTGGGGACACGGCGGATACTTTAAGACCAAAGGTGTCGGCACAAAGATTGCTGCAGCAGCCATCAATGCACCCGTATCCGTAATGGAAACAGCATCCGAAGGCGGCGCATGGGGTATCGCACTCCTTGCTGCATACATGGATAAGAAGAACGGCAAATCCTTAAGCGAATTCTTATCAGATGTTATCTTCAAAAACGCAAAATGCGAAAAATGCATGCCTGACGCAGGCGATGTTGCAGGCTTTGACGCATACATCGAAAAATACAAAGCAGGTCTTGCAATCGAAAAGGCAGCAGTTGACGTACTGTAATACTTACTCGAATCATAAAATGAAGGGAAATAGAAATTATGCTTGAAGAATTGAAACAAAAAGTATATGAGGCGAACATGTTACTTCCAAAACATGGCTTAGTTACTTTTACCTGGGGTAATGTAAGCGCTATTGATAGAGAAAAGGGCTTGTTCGTAATTAAACCCAGTGGTGTGGATTATGAAGTCATGAAGCCCGAAGACATGGTTGTAGTGGATTTAGATGGCAACGTAGTTGAGGGAAGACTCAATCCTTCATCAGATACACCCACACATCTTGAACTCTACAAGGGATTTCCTGAGATTGGAGGAGTGGTACATACACATTCCACATATGCTACAAGCTTTGCACAGGCAGGAAGAGATATTCCCTGCTACGGAACTACTCATGCGGATTACTTTTACGGCAGTATTCCCTGTGTAAGAAATCTTACCAAGGAAGAAATTGATGAAGCATATGAGCTTAATACCGGAATACTTATTGTTGATGAATTCAAGAGAATGAACATTGATCCCGAGGCAGTGCCTGCGGTTCTCTGCAAGAATCACGGACCCTTCGCCTGGGGCAAGGATGCATACAATGCGGTTCACAACGCCGTAGTACTTGAAGAAGTTGCAAAGATGGCACTCTTTACCGAGCAGATTAATCACGAGGTAATAAGTGCTCCTCAGGAATTGCAGGATAAGCATTATTTCAGAAAACACGGCGCTAACGCATATTACGGACAGAAATAAAATTAAAACCCGGAGATAAAACTCCGGGTTTATTTTTTAGTAATCACTGTTTAAAAAATCTTCGGCAGTATGATAAAGGGAATAAATATCGACGAGCGGAACTTCTATCACGTTGCCTGATTCCAAATCAGAAAGATCTATGGGTGTAAATTCACTTGAATACATTACAGTTCCGCAGGAATTATGCATTTTTGCCACTTCGACGATTTCTTCTTTTGTATCCACAATGCCGGAACCTTTGAGCGTTTCTTTCCGTTTTGTGCTTCCCCAGCTTTCGGTGACAGAAGTGACATTTACGTAGCGGTATCTGCCGTCATCGGTTTTATATACATAGGTCTTCTGCGAGATTTCTCCTGCGCCTGCGCTGAAAACCGCGATATGGTCTTTGCCGGCAACGAATTCTTCCTGGTATCCGCCCTGAAAGTTCAATTCATTTCCGTCAGTGTTCACAACTTTAACATTTTTGGGCTTTGCGCTTAAATATACATAGCAGGTGGGCCATGTAAAAGCTTCGGTTACTGTTGCTCCTTCGGGGGATGCTTCATTTACGGTGATTGTTACAAGATCATCGTTTTCTTCATAATCCATACCGACGATTTTTATCGAATAGCCTCCTGTACTTTTCTTACCCGAACAGATTACTATTATGCATTCATTGGTGCCATCGGCGGTTTCAAGAAACCATCCGCGGTCGTAGTCGGGACCGTTTTCCTCCGTCCCGTCAAGGATATATTTATAATCGCCGACATAGCCGGTTCCGTTAACTTCTTTATATTTCTTTTCCGGTTCGTTTTCATTAGAAGTGTCATCAGCTAAAACTTCATCTTCAGTTTCTTTTATGATCGGGTCGGCTTCAAGTAGCGTATCTATGGATTCCAATTCAACTGGTGCGGAAGCAGAATTTGCACATCCTGCTAACATTCCTGCGGCCGCTATCACAACTGTCAGACCGTAAACATATGATTTAAAAGAGCTCTTTTTCATTCTTTATTCCCTCCGTCAAACGATGTAAAATAAATATAGTATGGGGTTTTCTAACATACATACGAATAAAGAAATAATATTTATGGAAAAATATAAATATATTCAATAAAAAAAGATTGCTCAATCGTATCTTTGACATAAAACAGATGACGCAGGGGGGATAGACCATGAAGAACAAACTATTATTGATAATTGCAGTGCTTTTAAATGTTCTTTTTATTGCAGGCTGCGGAAAAAAATTAAATACATATACTTACAACTTAAAAGACATCAAACATTGTGATGATTTGTATATAACCAAAACCCAATATTATGATGACAGGGTGGAAATCTCTTTTAAGAGTAAAAGAAATAATTTTTCGCTGGATAACTTTAATTTTTATGGAGATGATGTCCATGGTAAAGAACAGGAAACAAAAAACAATACCCTGATTATTTATTCGGATAATGCTGAGAATATTGATTCCGTTATTGCAAGTTGTTCGTGGCTTGAGGTAAATTTCAGATACCTCGATTCTGACGAGTATGCAACAATCTGGCGCTACTGGGCTGACGATCTCGGATGGGTTGATTATTCGGGAGATAAGGAAAAATATTATACGCTCGAAGAGCAGAGAAATCAGGCAATAAATGAATACAAGATACAGGAGAACATCAAAATCGCCCGGGAAGTAAGTGACAATATTCTTGCGACAATAAAGGGCAAATGGATAAGCGAAGACGGTTCTTACTTTAACATATCCGATGAGGAGTACACAGGCAGTTATTTACTCTTTTATGATGGAAAGAGGAACGAATTTATCGAATGTCCCGGCATCTCTTTTAAGTGGCTGTCGGAAGATGAAAACAGAATAGAAATGTATGAAGCGCCGGATGGTGGATGGGGAGCATACTACTCCTTTGAAGCAGCATTTTCCGAGGACTATAAATCGTTTGAGTGTGAATCGAGAACTTATTATCTTATGGATGAGAAAGTCTGGGGTAGTGTAGATATTGAATATGTTCAGCCTATAAATGTTCTTTTTGAAAATGCGGATGAGTGGGAAATTGACGAGATTTGCGTTGAAGCAGACGAAATTGAGCCGGAAGATTCAGATACAGCTGAAAATGAAGAAACAGACGAGACTGAGAACGAAGAAAAGGCCGAGCTTATATATAAATACGCTGTTACCGATCTTGATATGAACGGCTTTCCCGAAGTGATAGTTTCGGGACGTGATACTGACGATACCTGTTTCTTATATATTTACGAAACTGCAGAAGACGGAAGCATACAAAGGGTGAAAACAAATAATACATCCATACAGCCGGCTTTGTATGATACGAATGAACTTCTTTGCTTCTATTCTTCCAACAAATATCAGGATATATACAAGTATCTGGCAGAGGGTAAAACAAATTACAGTGAAGACACTTATTTTATCCAAAATTACTATATGTCAATCCAGATAAATTTCGTTGTACTTGAAAAAGTCAGCGCACAGGAATTAATCGAAGACGAAGACGGCAGGAAAGCCACTTACTTTGATGATAATGAGAACGAGATAAAATCTGTTGATTACTCAATATTAATGAATCATGTAAGAGATGATGCCGATAAAACCGTCAATCTTTTATGGTTTGATGATGTTACAATCGAAAATATGGCGAAGTCCTTCGGAGTATTCCTTGAATCCATGAATTACGAGGAAGAATAGTGTATTGTATAAAATAACGACAAAATCTATTATTCGTTGTTGAATATTTACAATAAAAGAAAAGTTTGATAGAATGAAAAAGTGCTACCAATAACGGTAGGCGGTTGCCCTCTTCGGAGGGTGTGTGCCCTCCAATCTTTTTGAAAGGAGGGGATGCCAATGGTTTCATATTCGGATTTAATCCAAATTGGAATATTTATTGTTGCATTGGTGACTGTCATTTATTTGATAAGTCATGACACAAAAAAATAACCGCCGGTCCAGGGCAGTTATTTTAAGACTTTAAAATTCTGTTGGGCAACCGTCTATCGGTAGCACCTATAATTATTATAAACCAATCATTTGTGAAGTCAAGGATATTGAGTATCCTGGCTTTTATTTTTTGTGGGAAGAAGTATAATATATTTATATAGTTTTTGATTAATGAACGGATAAAAAAGAAGGTGATTTAATCATGAGTATGGTAACTGATGTAACCAAAAAAATTATTCTAGCAGGATTGGGAACTATAGACGAACAAAACGAAGAAATCAAGGACCTGCTTCGCCGCGGAAGTGAAGTGATGGGACTCGGCAGTGTGAACAACGAAGAGCTCCTTTATAACGGCAATCGCGAAGAAATCATGCGTAAAAGAGAAGAGCAAAAGAGAGAAGACAATTCGCTTGAGCTCGGAGACGGAAAGAGCCTTTATTTTAACGTGGTTAAGGACGAAGACGGTAAAGTAAAAGAAAGAAATCTCGAACTGTCAAAGACTCCCGTTTACGGATCCAAAGAAGTGTCCGTAGAAGCCATAAAAGAAGACGACGGCAGAAAGGCCATAAGTATTCATACAGCGAAGGGAGGTGCTGATAATGATTAGACCTGAAATGAATTTAAGAAGCATCCCCAGAGAAATGTTTGACGAGACCAAGCGTCTCGAAGAGATTTTAAGTGTTATCAGAAAACACAATATTGTAAAAAACGGTCTGACACCCGAGAATTTAAGACATATTCTCGAAGACCTCGGTCCGACATTTATAAAAATCGGTCAGATTATGAGTTCGAGAGGCGACTTTCTGCCAAAGGAGTACTGTGAAGAGCTTGAACTTTTACGAGCAGACGTAAAACCGCTTGATATAGAAATTATTAAAAAAGAAATAGAGAGTGAACTCGGCAAACCGATAGACGAACTCTTTAAATCCATAGACGAAAAGCCTTTAGGCAGCGCTTCGATTGCGCAGGTTCATGCGGCGTATCTTCCTGACGGAAGAAGAGTAGTCGTCAAGGTTCAGCGACCTTATGTGGCTGATATGATGATGAAGGATTTTTCGCTTCTTACCAAAGCCGCACGCATGGCGAAAATAACTCCGGTCAATCAGACTGTTGATTTTAACATGCTCGTTGAGGAGTTAAAAGAAGTATCGGTTAACGAGCTGGATTTCCGTATCGAAGCGGAAACCACGATGGAATTCCTCCGCAATTCAGAGGGCATTAATTACGTTACCGCACCTGCCATTGTAGAGGACTATACCACACAGCGTGTACTCACAATGAGTTATATTGACGGCTTTTCAATCGGCAATAATGAAAGACTCGACAGCGAAGGATATGACCGTAAGGAAGTTGCAACCAAGCTCGTAAACAACTTCTTAAAACAGGTCTTGGACGACGGACTTTTCCATGCGGATCCCCATCAGGGCAATCTTGAGATTTTAAACGGAAAGATTGTATGGCTTGACTGGGGCATGGTCGGACGCTTCGGCAAAAAAGAGCAGAACATCCTAAAAACCGCCGTTTCCGCAGTAGTTCAAAAGGATGTAAACCTCATGAAAAACGCGGTTCTTTCCTTAGGAAAGCCGCAGAAAGAAATCAACCATCCGGAGCTCTTCAGCGACATTGATGAAATGATGGACCGCTACTGTTCCATGAACCTTGAAGACCTCAATATCGGCGAACTTTTAGGAGATGTGGTCGAACTGGCAGCAGCACACGGCATTTCGCTTCCGAGAGGCTTTTCAATGCTTGTCCGTGCCCTTGTTACAATTGAGGGTGTTGTCGCAGGCCTTAATGTCGATGTAAATATGGCAGAGCTTTTCTCAGGCAAAGTCATGCAGGATATGCTCAATGAATTTGACTTAAAGCAGGAGATGATCGGCGACGCCAAAGCGGTATACGATTCGGCAAAAAAATCGCTCACAATTCCGTCTCTTTCGGCGGATATGATGAAGTCGGTCATCAAAGGCCAGACGAAGATTAATATCGAACCCGTCGGCTTTGAACCGCTTATGAAGAGAGTGGAGACGCTCGTCGGAGATATGATTCTATGCATCATCATGGCTTCAGTGATTATAAGCTCGGCCATGATCTGCACCACTGACATGCAGCCTCAGGTTCTCGGCATTCCGGCACTCGGATTTGCGGGATTTGTCGGCGCATTCGGTATGGGCATCTTTCTAATCATTACAATTCATAAAAGAAGAAAATAGGGCTAAAAAATGAAGGATTCAGGCACAAAGAAAATATGGCTTAGGAGAGCGGCGATAGTCGTTCTGGCTTTTGTAAACGCATTATCAATCAGTTATATTACGGAAATTACGGACCCGAACAGAGTATTTTTCGGTACCGAAATCTATGGCTGGAACCCTTCGTGCATAGCCTTTTTTGCACTGGATATTATCCTTTTAAACCGCTTCTTTACGAAGGAAGTAATAAAGGATAAAAGAAGAATCATTCTTTCCGCAATACCCGGATGGCTCTTAAGCCTTGGCTCGGTCTGGGCTGCTTTTATGGTGTTCGGCAACAACTCCCTCCTCGTAAAAGGAACAACCATCCTTATTTCAATTCCTTTATCCATCGGAATGGCCTTATTTGTTATTCCTCTTTTTTCGGAGCTTTTCGGCTTCTTTAACAAGATTTCAAACGATAAAAAAGAAGAGAAACCAGGCATCCTCGTAAAAAAACCATGGCTCGCATTTGTAATAATCTGGGCTGTGATTTTTATAAGCTTCGTACCGATTCTTTTATACTGGTGGCCCGTAAACTTCGTGTATGACGCAGACGATCAGATTTACACATACATGTCAAACAGCATGTCGACGCACCATTCGATTCTGCACACGCTTTTCTTAGGAAAGGCATATGAATGGGGGTACAACCGCGGAGACGTAAACTCCGGAATGATTTTCTATTCGCTGATTCAGATGTTCATTCTTTCGGGCTCCGAAGCATTTTTCATGGAATATCTTTACGAAAAGAAAGTTAAAAAAGCATTAAGACTTGCGGCTCTTTTCGTATTTCTTTTTAACCCCGTAAACTCCTGGTTTGCGGTATCCACCATAAAAGGAGTGCTCTCCGCAGCATTCATCGTAGTGGCACTTACTTTTTTCTTAAGATTTATCGACGATAAATCCAAAGGCGTCGCAAAGAAGATTGCATTCGGCATTGGAACAGCGGTATTCCTTGTGCTATCCTGCCATTTCAGAAACAACATGATTTATGCTGTTGCGGCAGGCGGAATCATTGCAGTCCTTTTACAGAAGGGCTTAAAGAAAAAACTGGTTCTTTTAGGAGTTATCCTTGCAACAATCCTTTGCTTTAAAGGCACGGAAAAACTTCTCATAAAAACAACGGGCGCATACGTAAAAGACACGCAGAGAGAAAGTATGTCGGTTCCTCTTATGTGCCTTGCGAGAGTGGCAGTTTATCACAGGGACGAACTCACGGATCTTGAATATAACGAAATCCTTGCCTATATTCCCGAAGATTCTCTGCAAAATTATTCTTATGTTATTTCCGACGGAATCAAAAATATTGCAAACGAAAATCTGCTTAAGAACAACAAATCCAACTTCCTAAAGCTTGTTGCAAAAATCGGACTTAAGCATCCTGTGGAATATATTGAAACCTTTGTCGGACTAACAGCAGGCTATTATTATCCGTTTGATTATCCGTACTTCTTAGGCGGTACGACCAAACTTTTCACGGAGCCCATCTACGGAGATTATCCGATGGTTGAAAACAAAAACATTCTTCCTTTCGGAACCGTAATTATGGATTACCTCTTTAAGGATACCGACGGAAGACTCCGCGTGCCTCTTTTAGGATGGTTCTGGAAGAGCACAGTCTATGTCTGGGGATATATTTTTACCTTCTTTTATCTTTTATACAGAAAGGATAAAAAGGGTATTTCAGTGATGATTATTCCGCTTATGTATCTTGCAACCTGCTTCTTTGGACCGGTTTCGTGGATGAGATACATATATATCAATATCGCGACAATGCCTGTAATTACGTACCTTTGCACGCATTCCGGAAAAAATAAATAAAAAAATTTTTAAAAAACCTATTGACATACCAAATTGGTAGGTTTATAGTATCGATTATTGAAACGAAAGGAGACATGACAAAATGAAAACATTTGCAATTAATTACAACTCAATG
The DNA here is from genome assembly GCA_017962225.1 of Lachnospiraceae bacterium. Taxonomy (GTDB): domain Bacteria; phylum Bacillota; class Clostridia; order Lachnospirales; family Lachnospiraceae; genus UBA3766. The sequence goes on along the minus strand of JAGCVT010000130.1, from coordinate 7,160 downwards.
TGTATGTGTTGCTGTCGAATGCTTTTCTCCCGGGCCTGTATGAAAACCGGGTGTTTGGCTCATTTGTCATGCACCTGCACGGATTAGTTTGTCATTTCGGATGAAACGTTAATTTGGCTCGGGAGTTTATAACCCCGGGCTTTTTCTTTTGCAAAGGAAAAGCCGCAGGATGCAATTATACAGAAACACACATAAGTAATTATTTAGAGAAAAGAGGATAAAAAGATCATGAAAAAGAATTTTGGAAAAATAGTAACAGGTATTTTAACAGCAGGACTTGCAATTGCAGCATTTACAGGCTGCACTAACACAGCTGCAGGCGGAAACACAGTAAGTGTTGCAGATGCAAACGCAGCAAAGGTATACAGAACACTTGATGAAATAAAAGAGAGCGGAAAGATAAACATCGGAGTTTTCTCAGATAAGAACCCGTTCGGATATGTAGATGAAAACGGTAAATATCAGGGTTACGATGTTTACTTCGCAGAAAGAATCGGCCAGGACCTCGGAGTTGAAATCAACTATGTTTCAACAGAGGCAGCCAGCAGAGTAGAGTATCTTGAAACAGGTAAGGTTGACATCATTCTTGCAAACTTCACCGTAACAGAAGAAAGAGCGGAGAAGGTTGACTTTACACTTCCTTACATGAACGTAGCACTCGGTGTTGTATCACCTGAAGACAACGTAATTACAGACCTTTCGCAGATTGGTGCCAACGATCAGGTAATCGTTATTTCAGGTACAACAGCAGAGACATACCTTGAAAAGAATTATCCTGACATCAAACTTCAGAAGTTTGATACATATGCATCGGCTAAAACATCGTTTGAAAACGGAACAGGCGTTGCATGGGCTAACGACAACACAGAGGTTATTGCTTACGCTATCGAAAACCCCGGATTTGTGGTTGGTATTCCGTCACTCGGAAGCCAGGACACAATCGCTCCTGCAGTATCAAAAGGTAACGACACTCTTGCAGACTGGTTAAATGAAGAAACTGTAAAACTTGGTGAAGAAAACTTCTTCCATGCAGATTATGAAGCAACTCTTATCGGAACATACGGTGCAGATTATGAAAACACACTCGTTGTTGAAGGCGGTGTAGTAGGAAATGCAGACGCTGAAGAAGCAGTTGCTGCAGAAGAAGATGCAATTCCCAACGGAAACGGCGAAACAATCAAGATCGCAGCAACACCCGTACCTCATGCAGAAATTCTCGAAGAGGCAGCAAAGATTCTTGAAACTCACGGTTACAAACTTGATATTGTTGAATTTGACGATTATGTACAGCCCAACCTCGTAGTAGAGTCAGGCGAATTCGATGCAAACTATTTCCAGCACGTGCCTTACCTTGACAGCTTCAACGCTGAACAGGGAACACACCTTGTAGTTGCAGGCGAAATTCACTATGAGCCTTTCGGAATTTACCCCGGCAAGAAGGCCAGTCTTGACGAAATCGCAGACGGTGACAAGATTGCAATTCCCAACGATACAACAAACGAAGCAAGAGCACTTTTACTTCTTCAGGATAACGGTCTCATCACATTAAAGGACGGTGTAGGCCTCACAGCAACAGTAAATGATGTAACAGAAAACCCTCACAACATTGAATTCGTAGAGCTTGAAGCAGCTCAGGTTGCAAGAGTCGTAAAAGAAGTAGAATACGTTATCTTAAACGGTAACTATGCACTTGAAGCAGGTTATTCGGTAGGAAAGGATTCAATCGCATACGAGGCAAGCGATTCCGAAGCGGCTAAGACATACGTTAACATCGTTACAGTTTACGAAGGTAACGAAAACAGCGACAAAATCAAAGCACTCGTAAGCGTTTTAAGATCTGATGAAATTAAAAAGTTCATCGAAGACACCTACGACGGCGCAGTAATCTTCTATGAAAAATAAGTGTAAAAAAGGCTGATCGTCGGGCGGAGGGTTCAAAGCCTCCGTCCGAATTTTTGTACCCTAAGGTACGTTATCAAAACTGAGGTTAAGGCAATGAGCGAGATAGAAATTAAAAACCTTACAAAAATATTTGAAATAAAAGGGCATACGGTAACCGCTTTAAGCGATGTTTCACTCTCAATAGAAAAGGGCGACATTTTCGGTATCATCGGAATGTCCGGAGCCGGAAAAAGCACCTTGGTCAGAACGGTGAATTATCTTGAAAAACCGACGCAAGGAAGCATTCTTATAGACGGAATTAATCTTTCGACATTAAGTGAAAAAGAGTTAAGAATAAAGCGCCGCGAAATCGGAATGATTTTCCAGAACTTTAATCTTTTGGAGCAGAAGAATGTCATAGACAATATCTGCTTTCCTTTGGAAATTGCAGGCACCAAAAGAAAGGAAGCCAGAATAAGAGCGAAGGAACTTTTAAAGACGGTCAATCTGGAAGATAAGGAAAAGGCTTTTCCTTCGCAGCTTTCGGGCGGCCAGAAACAGAGAGTTGCAATAGCAAGAGCCCTGGCAACCAATCCGAGCATTCTTTTATGCGACGAAGCAACTTCGGCACTCGATCCGCAGACTACGGATTCGATATTAAAGCTCCTAAAAGAAATAAACGAAACGCTCGGAATCACCATTGTAATCATCACGCATCAGATGTCCGTTGTCACAGAAGTTTGTAAACATGTCGCAATTATTGACAACGGAAAACTAGCCGAAGAGGGAGAGGTTGATAAAATCTTCGAATCACCCTCGTCCGATGCGGCAAAGGAATTAATTACGGGCAGCGAAATCAATTACACACCGCTTAAAAGCCTTGATACAAAAAGAAAAATCAGAATTGTGTTTAAGGAGAATTCGGCTTACGAGCCGGTTATTTCAAATATGATTTTAAAATTTAAAACACCGGTTAATATCCTTAAAGCCGATACGAGAAATGTGGGCGGAAAGGCAAGAGGCGAAATGATTCTTGCACTGCCTGAGGATGAGGCGGTTTCGGAAGAGATTATTTTATATTTAAAAGAGAACGGACTTGCGGTAGCCGATTATGAAGGCGAAGCATAGAGGTAAGAAAAATGTTTGACAGCAAAGTAATAGGAATGATCATTGAAGGAATAAGGGATACGTTATACATGACGTTAGGGTCCACGTTAGTCGGATACCTGCTTGGGCTTCCTCTTGGAATTCTTCTTTATGTGACGAATTCCAAGGGGCTTAAACCCAACAAAATTATTTACGGAATCGGAGATTTTATATGCAACATCATAAGGAGTATTCCATTCCTGATTTTATTGATTCTGTTAATCCCTTTTACGAGATTAATAGTAGGAAAAAGCTACGGTTCGACAGCCACAATAGTTCCGCTTGTAATCTGCGCGGCGCCTTATATAGCAAGGGTTGTGGAGTCATCCTTAAACGAGGTTGATGCGGGTGTAATCGAGGCCGCAAAGGCAATGGGCGCAAGCAATCTGCAGATAATTTTTAAGGTGCTTTTGGTTGAAGCGAAGACTTCTCTTTTTACGGGAGCCACAATTACCACAGGGCTTCTTTTAGGATATTCAGCAATGTCAGGAACCGTCGGTGGCGGAGGCTTAGGCGATATCGCAGTCAGATACGGCTATTACAGATGGCAGACCGACATTATGATTGTAACGGTTATACTGCTTATCGTAATCTTCCAGATTATTCAGAATCTCGGAACTTTTATGGCAAAGAAAATCGATCACAGGAAAAAATAATGGATTTTAACGTAATCAAGGATTATCTGCCTTTGTACATAAAGGCATTTATGCTGACAATTAAAATAGGGTGGATCGGAATCGCTCTTTCTCTCGGGATAGGAGTGATTTCGGCGTTTATACTGCATTTTAAAATTCCGTTTTTCTCGGCAGTCGTAAAGGTATATGTTGAGCTTTTCAGAAACACTCCGCTACTCGTGCAGCTTTTCTTCGTATACTTCGGCCTTCCGAAACTCGGAATTTCGATATCTGCCGAGGCCTGCGGAGCTTTAGGCCTCGGGCTTTTGGGCGGAGCCTATATGGCAGAGAGTTTCAGGAGCGGACTTGGTGCGGTAAAACTATCGCAGACCGAAAGCGCGCTGGCACTCGGCATGAAAAAGAGACAGCTTTTCACATCCGTCATTCTTCCTCAGGCCATAACCCTAAGCGTGCCTGCGGTGGTCGCAAACCTCATCTTCCTTCTAAAAGAAACAAGCGTTTTCTCCGCAATAAGCCTGATGGATCTGATGTTTACGGCCAAAGATTTAATCGGTCTTTATTACAACACGACGGAATGTCTTTTTATGCTTGTAATTTTTTATGTGATTATGCTGCTTCCGGTATCGGTTTTAGGAAGCATAGTCGAGAAAAAAGCAAGATTTAAAATGTTTGGAGATTAACATGGGATTTGAAGTTCTACTCAAAGGGAATAATATGCTCCGCCTCCTTGGAGGCCTTGGCGTGGCACTTTATATAAGCCTTATTTCCGTTGCCATAAGCATTTTTCTTGGCATCATACTCGGAGCGCTGATGACACTTAAAAATCCTGTTATCAACGCCGTTTCAAGGGTATATCTGGAAATAGTCAGAATAATGCCGCAGATGGTGCTTTTGTTCATCGTTTATTTCGGAGCAACAAAAATTCTCGGAATTAATTTATCGGCAGAGGTTTCTGCAGTCATCGTTTTTTCTTTCTGGGGAACCGCTGAGATGTCGGATCTGGTCAGAGGAGCACTCTCAGGAATCGATACGATTCAGTACGAGAGCAGTGCGGCGCTTGGAATGAACACGGCGCAGACATATTTTCATGTAATAATTCCGCAGATAATCAGGCGCCTCATACCGCTTTCCATAAACCTTATCACGAGAATGATTAAGACCACGAGCCTTGTAATGATGATAGGAATTGTCGAGGTTTTGAAAGTGGGCCAGCAGATAATTGAGGCCAACAGAAAGAGTTCGCCAAATGCGGCTTTCGGAGTTTTTGCCACGATTTTTCTTTTATATTTTCTGGCATGCTATCCGATAAGCCTGTTGTCAAAATACCTTGAGAAGAAATGGGAGAACTGATATGGAAGAGATTTTAAAAGTAAATAATTTAAGTAAAAGATTTGATGAAATTGTGGTTCTCGACAATCTTTCACTATCGGTTAAAAAGGGCGAAGTTGTGGTTATAGTCGGTCCTTCGGGCTGCGGAAAAAGTACATTTCTCCGCTGCCTTAACGGGCTTGAAGACATTGAAGAGGGTGAGGTTCTTTTAGGAGAAGAAAAGGTCAATCCGAACAAAAAGAATCTAAGCAAAACCAGAGAAAAGATCGGAATGGTATTTCAAAGCTACGATCTTTTCCCTCATAAAACAATCCTTCAGAACATTACGCTTGCGCCGATAAAGGTCAAAAAAAGAAATAAAGCTGAGGTCACCGAAGAAGCATTAAAGCTTTTGGACAGAGTCGGTCTATTATCTAAAAAAGACAACTATCCGAGACAGTTATCCGGCGGTCAGAAGCAGAGAGTAGCAATAGTAAGGGCTCTTATAATGCACCCGGAAGTTCTTCTTTTAGACGAGATAACAGCGGCACTCGATCCCGAGATGGTAAGGGAAGTTCTGGATGTTGTTTTATCTCTTGCGAAGGAAGGAAGAACCATGCTTATTGTTACTCATGAGATGGCTTTTGCAAAAGCCGTTGCGGACAGGGTTATTTTCCTTGAGAACGGAAAAATCGTTGAAGAGGGAAGTCCCGCAGAGTTTTTTGACCATCCCAAAACAGACAGACTGAAGAGATTTTTAGAGACCTTCAGTTACGAAAAATAAAAGAGGACGGGGCTTATCACCCCGTCCTTTATCTTACACTTTCCTCATTCTTCGTTACTGTACTCGAGGATATCGCCGGGCTGGCACTCGAGTGCTTCGCAGATGGCTTCCAAAGTGGAGAAGCGGATCGCACTTATTTTGCCTGTTTTCATTTTGGAAAGGTTAACATTGGATACGCCGACTTTTTCGGCGAGTTCATTTAATGACACTTTTCTGTCGGCCATTACACGGTCAAGTCTTAAAATGATTTTTCCCATAGCGCACCTCCCTATAATGTTTCGTCAGACTGAATCTGAAGCTCTTTTCCGTACTGCATGATGGTAATGATAGCCCAGGTTACAAATCCGCCAAGGATTGCAAAGCCCCAGCCTACGGTGCCACCTAAGAAAATAGTGACAAGAATAAGAGAGATTAACATTCTTCTGATAACTTTATCACTGAAAGGTGTTTCTTCTTTAACAATGATTGAGAATACGCTGAAGAAGAGGAACAGTACAACATCCGTCCAAACCAGAACACCGGTCATTATGAAAAGATACAATCCCGATACAAAACTTACCGAACCTTCATCAAACTTTTCCTGAATTGCAGGTACATCGGAGTGCCAGTTGTCAGGGTCGGGAAGATCAATGTTTCCGACTTTAATTCCGTTATAAAAAATCTCGCCCTGGACATTATATCCGTTTGCTTCTGCCTGTTTCATCGCTGCATCAATTTTGGATGAGCCTGCGGTCATTATAATTGCACATGTCAGACAAAGAACGGTTGCTACTACGGTTGCTATGAAAAGTATCAGGGATACTATTTTTACTCCTTTACAGCTTTTCTTAACTGCTACTAATTTTGCATTTTCTGTACTCATTTTTATTCTCCTTTTGGTTTTAAACCCGATTCATATAATTTTCAAACACCTGTTTTGTTTTTTTATCACGTGATTTTTGTATCGTAAAACTGCTTCTGAATTTCCGGAAATTCATCGGCGGTTTTCCTGTTTACGAGTCAAGAATAACACCCAAATTTATCTTTGTCAACAAAAATTTAACGATAAACGATAAAAATTTAATGAAAATGATAATTTTAAAATCATAAAAGAGTCGCAAACGCCTTGTTTTAGGGCATTTCGGGTGTTTTAAAAATCTTAAAAAAATTTTTCAAAAAAAGTTGTTGACAACTTTATTTGTCATCGCTATACTGTTTTTGACAAGGAAAGTTGTCAAAACGACAAAATTCATTGTCAGAGTTTTTTTATGAAAGAGGAGATTTTTAATGGAAAACAGCAGTTTAATGAAAAAGTCATATTCGAGATATGCTTTTTCCGCAACCATGTTTCTGGTGGCAGCGGTTATAGTTCAGCTTTTTAACAATATGGTTCTTACGAACGTGCTTCCCCAGAGCTTTACGGAATC
>JAGCVT010000129.1 GCA_017962225.1 Lachnospiraceae bacterium | reverse complement strand
GCTTTGTTAAATCGTTGATAGCAACAATTTCATATCCTTCTGCACCAAACATCTGTCTGAATGCAAGACGACCGATACGGCCAAAACCATTAATTGCAACTTTTACTGCCATTTTTTAATCCTCCTAGATTAATTTATTATTCAACTGACAATTGATAAATAATTGTCAAATTTTATCAAGCACTAATATTTTACTTGAAAAAAATATCTTTTTCAAGAAATTTTTTGCAAGCCGAAAACATATATCCAATATGCACATAAATTGTCATTTATTTGCCTAAATAACAGCAAATAGCACAAATTTTTATCCGAAGAAAAGTCTGGCTATATTGAAAATTATCGCACTCATCATAAAAGCAACGCCAATCTGGAAAAGCATCGAAAGCAAAGTGAATTTGATTGACTCACTCTCCTTCTTTATGGTTGCTATCGTTGCAAGACAAGGTGTGTAAAGAAGGCAGAATACCATTAAAGCAAGCGCATTCGCTGCCGTAAAGGAAGGATAAACGCTCTTAATGCTTTCATAAAGGCTTGCACCGTTAACTGCATTGGAGAAAAGAACCGTAAAACTTGTGACAACAACTTCTTTTGCCGAAACGCCTGCAAATAAAGCTACGACCACTTCCCACATATTAAGTCCGCAGGGCTTAAGCACGGGAGCAATTACTTTGGCAGCTATAGCCGCAAAAGAATCAACCGGCTCTCCTACAAATCCCTTAGGTCCTACATTAAGTGCAAACCAGACTATAATAGATGCTATAAAGATGGTTGTTCCGGCTTTTGTAAGATAGTCCTTAACTTTGTTCCATACATATATTCTGATGGAACGAAGGTTGGGTCTTTTATATTCGGGAAGTTCTATCAAAAGATTGTTTTTATTTTTCTTTTTATCAAAAATATTTGCGACAAATGCTGTGGCAAGCGCTACCAGGATACCCAGTACATACATTGAAAAGCTTACAACGGCTGCCCATTTTCCAAAGAAAAGTCCCGAGAAAAGAACATATATCGGAAGTCTGGCGGAACACGACATAAAAGGCGTGATAAGCATCGTTCTTCTTCTGTCTTTTGGAGTCTCAAGTGCTCTTGTAGCCATAACCGCAGGCACAGTACATCCAAATCCTAAAATCATCGGAAGAAAGGCTTTACCCGACAGTCCGAGTTTACCCATGATTCCGTCCATTACATATGCTACTCTCGCCATATAACCAGAGTCTTCAAGTACGGCAAGTGCTATAAACAAAATGATGATATTGGGAAGGAATGTAAGAATTCCGCCGACACCGGCTATTATTCCGTCGACAACCAGTCCCCTTAACCAGACAGCAACATGCGCACTGTCAAAAAGAACGGATACAGCCTGCTGGAACCATTCGAGGAATAATTCCAGGAAGCCTTTTATCCAGTCACCCAGAGTAAATGTCAAAAGGAAAACCAGCGCCATGATTATCAAGAAACACGGCACACCGAACACAGGATGGGTAAGAACGGCATCAATCCTGTCGGTACCTGCTTCTTTGGCGGATTTATTGAAAAGACATTCTTTTATGATATCGTCTATATAATTATACTTTGCCTGAATAATCTGTCTTGAATAGCTTTTATCAACGATTCTCGAAACATCGACGGGATGCTCTTCCGATACTTCCTCATCATCTTCAAGAAGCTTGATGGCATGCCATCTGGCGGATGAGTGATTGGGATATTTTGCACCCATGATTACTTCGAGTTTTTTAATCTTGTCTTCAAGATCATCGCTGTATGAGAATACTTCACCGAGCGTAACCGCTTCCTTGTGGTGAATGATTGCGTGTAAAAGAATATCAAGTCCGCGCTTCTTAATGGCTGAAACGGGAACGATGGGAATATCGCAGAGCATTTCCGGAAGGCGGTGCATATCGATTTCCATGCCTCGCTCTTCCACCACATCCATCATGTTTAAAGCCATAACGATGGGTTTGCCGAGTTCAAGAAGCTGAAGTGTTAAATACAGATTTCGCTCCAGACTTGAAGCATCTACGACATTTACGATTACCTCAATGTCGTCATCAAGTATACAGTTTCTCGTAACCTTCTCTTCTATCGTATACGTAGAAAGAGAATAAATACCGGGAGTGTCGATAAGAATCAGTTTTTCTTCTTCGAATTCGACAGTGCCTTCTTTTTTCTCAACCGTAACACCGGGCCAGTTCGCAACTTTAAGTCTGGCACCTGTGATAGCATTAAAAAGTGTGGTTTTACCGCAGTTTGGATTGCCTACAAAGGCAACATGAAAACCGTTGGGATGCTCTATCATTTCTTCACCTCCTTTATCTCAATATTGGAGGTAATGTGCTTGCCGAGCGCAAGTCTGGTGCCGCGGATTTTAACAATCAGTGCGCCGGATTTTTTTCTGGTAAGCACGCAAACGGGAGTACCCTCGTTGATACCGAGCGCCTCAAGTCTTCTTGAAATAGGATTTTCAAGAAAGATATTTTCAACCGTATATTCTTTTTTCAGTTCGGCATCCCAAAGGTTAATGTTTCCCATACTACTTTCTTCTTCTGATTATAAGAATTACAAATCCTGCAATGATAAATGCTAAAGGTGCTATGACACAGTAAACTGCAACATAGAAAAATACCATGCTCATGCTGACAACAATCTGATCGTATGTAAGTTCCTTAACAGGAATGGTTGTTACAAGTGAATTGTCTACGAGTTTCTTGGACGCATCAATAAAGAGATCCGAGTTGCCGTGTGAAACTATGCTGTCAATCTGATCATACAGGAATGCACCGGAACCGAGGATTACAACCTCTGCTGTCTCTCCGGTTGCACTGTTATTTTTGGTTAAATAAACACCGAGTGAGAAAGGTCCTTCCTCATCTCCGTCTTCTTTGCTGATTCCTGCCTCCGAGAACACGCTCTTCGCGTATGCGGATGAACTTGATACGAAAATATCCGTAATGGTTGTATCTGCAGGAATGTCTTCATAAGAGTATTTAAGACCTCTGGCATAACAGAGGATGTTCATCTTCTTGTCACTGATGGTATAAGGTGATGAATATTCGGGTACCGCAAGAATCCATGTGGGATCATCTGCAGAAAGCATATATCTGTAATCGCCTTCAAGAACGGTTCCTTCGGTTACTTCAACACCGAGCCACTTGATAAATTCATCGTAGTTCGTACATTTTGAATCTTCTGTTGCAGTGGTCATAATAACCTTACCGCCCTTATTTACATAGGTCTTGATTGATTCAATATCGAGAGTGTCAAGATCTGAACGGGGACCGTTTATGACAAGGATATCGCAGTCATCGGGAACTGCTTTTCCGTACAGATAAAGCTCTGTAAAGGAATATCCGACCTTTGTAAGCGAATCGGTTATATACTGAGGAAGCGCAAGCTCGTCATGTCCCGACATACAGTAAATCTTAACCTGATTGTCACCGTGAATCATCGAACTGATTGCGGCGGTAATCTGACCTTCAACGTCAATTCCGGTTATGTTCTGTGTATAAGTTGAATAATCAACTGAGTATTCAAACATATCGTAGTAATCGATTACTCTGAACTGATCTCCCATTGTGATAATAAGAGAACTGTAATAAAGAGCCGAATTGGTAAAGTTTGCAGCAAATTCAGGATATTCCGAAGTGGGTCTGTAAACTACTTTGACACGTTTTGAATATGAATCATATGAATTAATATAATGTTTTACGGTATTATCAACTTCTTCCTCCGAAGAAATTACATAAATGGTTACATCTTCATTTAAGGTATCAAGAACTTTCTTACTCTCATCGGTAATCTTGTACCAGCCGTTCTTGGTGATATCAAATTCGGTATACTTTGTAGGAATGTAAGAACATCCGATATTAACTCCGATAATTGCAGCAATAATTACAAAGGGAAGCAGATTTGAAATGAAAAATCTGTTCTTGCCCATTGCGGAAAGCTGCACGGAATTCTTTGCAAATACCTTATAAGCAAGAATAAGGAATATTGCGATAACGGAAATCATGTAAAGAATGTCCGTTAAAACAAGAACTCCTGACATAAGTCCGTCAAAAGGAGCATAAATATCAGTAATTGATACTATTTTTGTAATAACCTTTTCTGCGCCGAATATGTACTGGCAGAAGCCGGGAACAATCAGCGTGAAAATGTACACGGTATATGTAAATATAGCCGCAAGGAACTGATGCTCGGTAATACTTGATAAAAACATACCTACTGCTATGCACTGACATCCGAAAAGGAAGAATCCTGCGAGTGCACAGATAGTTTCAACTACGGGAATATTTCCGTAAATTGCCAGAATTCCGACACCTACCGAACAGATAGCGGTAGCCATAAGCATTATCGTGCATAGAGCAAGGAATTTGCCGATAATAACCGATGCAAGAGGAATCGGAGCCGTAATAAGAAACTGATCAGTCTTCTGTCTCTTCTCTTCCGCAAGAATTCTCATTGTAAGAAGAGGTAATATAAATATAAGCACAATAATCAGAGGGCTTAACGAATCGCTTATATAAGGCGAGCCGTACTGAATATTGTTTGCAACGAAATAAGCACCTTCAAAAAACGTGAATACGGCAAGGAAAATCCATCCGAACAGCGATTTGAAATATGATTTTAATTCTTTAAATAAAATTGCTGTCATTTTTCTATTCCTCCTTGGAATCGCTGTCCGATTCTTCTAAAGTTTCTTCTGCTGTATCTGCTGTATCTTCTGTTTCTTCATTTTCCGCTTCATCCTTGTCAGCAAAAACTTCATCCAGATCAGCACCCTCTCTTATAGCCTTAAGTTCAGCCTCGTATGCTTCGTCTGCTTCTTTTACGAGGGTTAAATAAATATCTTCAAGCGAAGATGTCTCTTCACTCATTTCAAGGATAAGAAGTCTTGCATCGGAAAGTGCAAAGGAAATGTCTTCTCTCACATCCTTTGCTGCTTCGCAGGTTACTTCAAACAGGCAGCTCTCGCCCTTATCCTCGATGAATTTGACTTCTTCAAGAGATTCAATGTTATTAAGCACTTCTTCAATCTTATCTTTGGCACCCTTAACATTAATCTTAATTGTCTTAACGTTCTTATGATTTTTCAAAAGATTTTCTGTTGTATCGCATGCAACCATACGGCCGTTGGCAATTACAAGCACTTCATCGCAGGTAGCGCTGATTTCGGACAGAATATGTGAAGAAAGAATAACCGTATGTTCGCCCTTAAGTGATTTGATAAGGTTTCTTACTTCGATAATCTGCTCGGGATCAAGACCTACGGTAGGCTCGTCAAGGATAATAACCTTGGGACTTCCGAGAATTGCCTGGGCAATGCCGACTCTCTGCTTGTAACCTTTGGAAAGGTGCTTGATAAGTCTTCCGGCCATATCTTCAATGTCGGTAGCTTTCATTACACGTTCTATCTCTCCGGCTCTTTTATCTTTGTCGACACCTTTTATTTTTGCGACAAAAGTGAGATATTCTTTTACGTTCATATCAGGGTATAAAGGCGGAATCTCGGGAAGATAGCCAATACTCTTCTTTGCTTTGAGAGTATCTTTTCCCATTACAAAACCGTTAACTTCCACAGTTCCTGCGGAAGGGGAAATATAACCCGTGATAATATTCATTGTGGTTGATTTGCCGGCACCGTTGGGTCCTAAAAATCCGTAGATATGACCTTCTTTTACTTCAAAAGAAATATCGTCAACGGCTATATGTTCGCCGTAGATTTTAGAAAGTCCCTGAACTTTGATCATAAAACAACATCTCCTTTATGTTCATATCGTTATACATATAAAATAGTGGGAGAAATTAAATTCCCCCACTTTTTTAAATTCAGAATCTTAATATCCTATTTTTCGTTCTCAGGAATGTCTGTGAGTGTAGCTTTGTCGCTTGTAATAGGATTTTCTTCTGTTTCCTCTGCTGCTTTTTCTTCTTTCTTAGGTGCTTTTTCTTTCTTTTCCTTAGGCTGAACAAGACCCATAGCCTTTAATGCAAGGCCGTTGGCAACAGGTACCTTAACTTCTTTGCCAAGAAGTGAAAGGATTACAAAGATTATCATGAGAACAAATTCTACAAAACCTAAAATGCTTACAATGAAGCCTGCAAGATCAAGCTTTGTAAATACTGTGTAAACAGTTGTCTTTGCAATTCTTGCATTCATTATGTTCGAAACCCAGTCCCACTTCGAAGTTGAAAGGTCAATCAGCATTCCGAGATATTTTCTGGAAATCCAGCTTAATACCATATTTGCAATAAGAAGAATAAAAGATAAGAAGAATGCATTAAGAACATTCTTTTTAAGCTTTTCTTCCTCACCTGCTAAAAGTAAAACTAAAATTGTTCCGATCAGAAGCCATCTGAAATCATACCATCCGCAGAAAAATGCAAATGCACTGATAAAAGCAACTGAAACCCCAAATCTTTTTGACATAAGAACTCCTCCTTCTTAATACAAGTAAAATTTATCACTCAATTTCTGTATTTCAAGAAATATTATGATCAATTCACAATAGTTTCACAAAAAAATTATTCTCTGTGAACCTTTTTAAATTTGTCTGCCATTTTTCTGAGTAAAATTCCTAAAAACACAGCTACTGCTATAACTGCCACGAATACAAAGAATACAAGCAGATAACTTAACAAACTTGAAATAAATGCGCTAAACATCAAGACCTCCGAAGTCTTTTATAAAAATGTTTAAAATAACTGAAATGAAACAGTTATTTCCAACTAATTAATGATACATCGAAAGGCCGTCATCGTCAAGAAGTTCAAGCCCTTTAGCCGAACTTGATGCAAGAAAATCGCAGCGTTCGTTTTCTCTGTGACCTGCATGACCTTTTATCCATGTAAAAGTTACGTTATGACCTTCCATCGCTTTAAGAAGTCTTTCCCAAAGCTCTTTGTTTTTAACCGGCTCCTTGTTGGACTTTTTCCAGCCGTTTTTCATCCATGCATATATCCAGTGCTGGTTGAAAGCATCACAGACATATTTTGAGTCCGAAACAACCTCCACATCGCATTTCTGCTTTAAGGCTTCAAACCCCGTGATGACGCCCATAAGCTCCATACGGTTGTTCGTGGTCGCCTTATAACCCGCGCAGAACTCCTTTTCGTGAAGTTTGTTTTCCTTATCGACATATTGTAAAAGTGTACCGTAACCGCCCGGTCCGTCGGGATTGCCCTTGCAGGCGCCGTCGGAATAAATTTTAACCTTCATCATACTGCCATTTCCCCGTATCCACAAAACCCTTGGAAAGAATCTGAGCATTTTCGACTATTTCCGAAGGATATTCCTTTATCTTCAAAAGAAGAAGTGCATTTCTCGTATCGGATCTTCCGTCGTTGATTTTATATGAGAAATAAATATCCTCTTTGCCTTCTTCGTCTTTTTTAATCTCCTCTCTGAAGAAATGATTGTCATATTCTTTTTCGAGAAGATAAGTAAGTTCAATATCATGAGTAGCAGCTAGCGTAATGATATTTTCTCCCGTAAGGTATTTTAATATCTCTGTTGCTGCAGCCACACGCTCTACCGTATTCGTTCCTCGTAAAACTTCATCGAGGAAACATATTACGTTCGCGCCCGATTCCTTTGCTTCGATTATTCTCTTGATCGAATTAATCTCTGCCATGTAGTAGCTCTCTCCGCTTCCGAGCGAATCACTTAAAGACATCGACGAGAAAAGTTCGGACGGCTTAAACGAAAACTCCTTCGCACAGGCCACATATACGCTTTCCGAAAGGATTGCATTTACCAGCACGCTTCTTAAGAAAGTGGATTTACCCGAAGCATTCGAACCCGTGATAAGCATTCCTTTCTTATTGTCAAACGAGTTCGGAACGCAGTTGTTTACCAGGGGGTGAATCATGTCAGTGCCTTTTATGATCTTTTCATCACTGAATGTCGGTACGCATGTGTCTTCAAAAGATGCCTTAAGGTTTGCAACGCTTATCTGGCTTTCCATTTTGCCGAGGATTGCGAAAATCTCACTGTATGCGTCTTCGTTTTCGATGACATATTTAAGCATCTTGTAAAAGAAAAAGATGTCAATCAAGAAAAAGCAGTTTACTATTGCTGTCATACCGCTTGCCATATCGGCAATACCGGTTCTGTTGGACTGCTTGATAAAGGAAAGATAAGAAGTCTTGACGCCCTTAAGTCTTTTTCTTAACTCGGTAAGTCTTTTGTATTCTTCCTCATAAAAGGGAAGCTTCATGCCGACTGCTTTTTCGCTTATGATAAGTGTTCTTACAATGTATTCGAAAGAAGTAATATAGTTCTCAACTTTTTTATTATGCGCGATATAGATAAATACGCACACAATCATCCACGCAATCAGAAGACATACGCCGAGTGTTACATTAACAAAAAACGAGCCGATTATAAGGATATAAACCAGCCATACAATATAAAAAAGTATAAGGGGAACTCTTTTGACATCTGATAAAAGAGAAATATATTCAAATACCGAATGTCTGCCTGTTTTGCCGAGCTTCGCGAACAAAAGCTGAAGCTTAAGTCTGGTATCGGCATCTTCGATAAGTGCATCCGTCTGGGATGTATATTTGTCAATCTTCTCTTTCGAAGGATTGGTATCTATGCATCTTAATGTGTAATAAAGATACTCGTCGCCGCAGGAAGAATAGCACTTGTTAATGGAATTATAAAGTGTCTCTCCTTCAGCGTCGTTCCATGTAATATCATCAATATAAAAACCGTCATCATCCAGATGGTTTAAATAATACCCTCTGTATGAAGCAGCTTTTTCGGGATCGAATTCTTTTCTTTCGATTTTGCCGAAATTCCTTTTAAGTCTCTCGGCAAATCGTTTGATTTTGTTATGTTGAGCAATAATGTTTATCACGATTGCAACGATAATTGCGCCTGCGATAAACGAAACTATAATTAAAACATCCATTAGATTCCAGCCATTTTCTTAACCGCAAGAGTAACAAGTTTTTCGAACTTAGGTGCCGCGTCTTTTCCTGCCTGCTGAACTTCCTCATGAGTTAAAGGTGTGGGCGAAATGCCTGCAGCAAGATTGCATACGCAGGAAATACCGCAGATTTTAAGTCCCATATGGTTTGCAACAATAGCTTCGCAGACTGTACTCATGCCTACAGCATCGGCACCGAGAACGCTTAACATTCTGATATCGGCAGGTGATTCGAAAGAAGGTCCTGTTAACTGAACATATACGCCCTCTTTTAAATCTATCGAAAGCTCTTTTGCGCTCTCTTTTATGATCTCCTGCAAATCCAAATCATATACATGGCTCATATCGGGAAATCTGGTTCCGAGCTCGTCTACATTCGGTCCGATTAAAGGATTCGGGAAAAGTGCTGCGATGTGATCGGTAATCATCATAAAATCGCCGGCCTTGAAAGCCTTGTTGATTCCGCCCGAAGCATTTGTAAGGAATAAAATCTTTGCTCCTAAAAGACCCATAAGTCTGATGGGAAGCACTACGTCGGATATATCGTATCCTTCATAGTAATGTACTCTGCCCTTCATGCATACAACGGGAACATCATCCACGTAACCGAAGATGAATTTGCCTGCATGTCCGGGAACGGTTGATACGGGGAACCCTTCGATTGAAGAATATTCAATCTCGCATTCAACCTTTATATTATCAGCGTAATTGCCGAGACCCGAACCGAGTACTATTGCTACCTTCGGAACAAAGTCGGTCTGCTTTCTTACGCATTCAAGACAGTTTTGAAGTTTTTCGTATACCTTACCCATTTTATAACCCTCCGAATTTTTTATTGCCACTCTGCGGTTTTAATTTCGATTCTTGCGTCACGAAGCATAAGATCGTTGCACACATCCTTGGCAGATTTGTTTTCATAAAGAATTTTGTTTACTTCTTCAACGATGGGCATCGATACGCCGTATTTCTCTGCAAGCACCTTTGCCGCCTTTGCACAGTTGGCACCTTCGATTACCATCTTAATTTCAGCCTGAGCTTCTGCAAGTGTCTTGCCCTGAGCAAGGAGCATGCCTGCACGGCGGTTTCTTGAATGCATACTTGCACATGTAACAATTAAATCGCCGATACCCGATAAACCGTAAAATGTCTCGGGTCTTCCGCCCATTGCTTTGCCGAGTCTTGAGATCTCAGCCATACCTCTTGTAATAAGAGCTGCCTTTGTATTATCGCCGTATCCCAAGCCGTCGGCGATACCAGCTGCAAGCGCGATGACATTTTTAAGAGCAGCGCCTATTTCAACGCCCTTAACATCGGGTGAAGTATAAACTCTGAATACTTCGCTCATAAAAAGATTCTGTAAAAACATTGCCGTTTCTTTTTTCTTTGTGGCAACAACGATTGTTGTGGGAATTCCCCTGCCTACTTCCTCTGCATGTGAAGGTCCTGAAAGAACAGCAACTGTTGAACCGGGTATTTCTCTTTCGATAACTTCGGAAAGAGTCATTAAAGTATCGCCTTCAATACCCTTTGCAACATTAACGATTACCTGGTCTTCTTTGTAAAACTCTTTTAAGGAAGCCGATGTAGATTTTACGAAAGGAGAAGGTACTGCCATTATGAGAACTTCTCTTCCTTCAACCGCATCCTTAAGTGATGATGTAAAAATCATTTCGTCCGGAAGCTTAACCCCGGGAAGTTTGTCTACATGCTCTCTCTTTTCGGAAAGCATTTTTATTTCGTCTTCGAGAGCGGACCATACGGTCACTTCGTTTCCGTTATTGTATAAAAGTTTTGCAAGTGCGATTCCCCAACTGCCCGCACCTAATACAGCTATTTTACTCATTGTCGGTTTTCCCTTTCATCACATAAAAAATTTATTGATGCTTATTATATCTATTTATTCTTAAAAAAACCTTAAAGATTTATTTATCTTCCTGTCGTTCTCTTATGATGAATTTAAGAGGCGTACCTCTGAATCCGAACGTATCTCTTATTTTATTTTCAATATATCTCGTATAGGAGAAATGCATCAGTTCCTTATCGTTTACAAAGATAACGAATGTCGGAGGCTTAACCGCAACCTGCGTGATATAGAAAAGTTTAAGTCTCTTTCCTTTATCTGTAGGCGGCTGCTGCATGGCTACTGCCTCAACCATGATTTCGTTAAGAACACCTGTCTGAACTCTCATTGCATGGTTTTCCATAACCGCATCAATGGTCTCAAAGAGCTTAGGAAGTCTCTGTCCCGTCTCAGCCGATACAAAAAGAATCTCCGCATAAGGCATGTAAGAAAGCACGGTTCTTATTTCTTTGGTAAATTCATTCGTGGTCTTGTTGTCTTTTTCGATAGCGTCCCATTTGTTAACCGCGATAATTATAGCTTTACCGCGTTCGTGGGCAATACCTGCAATTTTCGCATCCTGGGAAGTAATTCCTTCGGTAGCATCGATTACAAGCACGCAGACATCACAGCGTTCAACAGCCGCAACGGTACGGACAATCATAAAATGTTCAAGCTCGTCGTTGATTTTGCTTTTTTTACGAAGGCCTGCGGTATCTATAAGCACATACTCTTTACCGTTATACTTAACCTGCGTATCAACCGCATCACGTGTGGTACCTGCGATATCGGACACAATAACTCTCTTCTCACCGATAAGCTTGTTAATGATAGAGGATTTTCCTACATTGGGCTTACCAACAATGGCAACCTTCGGTCTGTCATCCTCTTCTTCGGTATATAAACTGTCGTCAAAATGGGAAATAACCTCGTCAAGCATTTCACCTAAGCCCAGTTTATTCACGCTGCTGATAGGGAAAGGCTCGCCGATTCCGAGATTGTAAAATTCGTAAACGTCGTTACCGAACTTTTCAAAAGAATCTACTTTATTGACTACAAGAACAACAGGCTTTTTGCTCTTACGAAGCATATTTGCCACGTTAAGATCCGCATCCTGAAGTCCCTGCTTTACATCCACTAAAAAAATAATAACATCTGCGGTATCAATAGCTATCTGTGCCTGTTCCCTCATCTGTGAAAGGATGACATCCTTTGAATCGGGCTCGATTCCGCCAGTGTCAATCAAAGTAAAGCTTGTATCAAGCCATGTTACATCTGCATATATTCTGTCTCTGGTAACGCCGGGCGTATCTTTTACGATTGAAATACGCTCGCCTACGAGGCAGTTAAACAAAGTCGATTTGCCAACATTCGGTCTTCCTACGACCGCAACTATCGGTCTTCTTTTATTTTTACTCATTTTTCACCTAATTGTCTGTATTAATATCTGTCGTAAATATCCAGGACTGTATCAAAAAAGCCTACGTTTGATTTTACAATATCGATATTTACTTGTAAAGTCGACGAGACATCCTTAAGGGTATAATCGTCCAAGAATACTTCTTCTCCCGAACGAAGCATGCATTCGTGTATCAAAAGGGAATCTCCGAGTTCTTTATCTTTTAGCTGCGCCATTAAATCCGTGGCTGTAATAAGGCCTGTTACGGTAATCATTTCGCCGAAAAAGTCATTAGTAATCGCAACAACATCTATTTCAAGATTGTCCAGTACCTCTTCCATTCTCTTTGCAAGTTCGCATAAAAGACTGTATGCAAGCTTTCCGGTGGCACAGGTTATCTTAACTTTTTTATGCTTCGGATTGCTTTTATAAGTCTCACGGAAATCATTATAAGCAAGATAAAAGTCTTCTCTCTCGCTTGTTATCATTCCTACACCGTTTGCCAGCTGAAGATAACCGTCATATGTCTCTGCATCAGGCATTTCCTCTTCTGCCAAAAGATACCATTCATCCGATGCATGCACGAAATGAATTCCAAACTCTTCGTATGCCTTGTCCTGCCATTTTTTTACGGTTCCAATTAATGCCTTCGCATCTTCCTTCGTAAAAGGCTCAAGCTTGGTCAGACCCTCGCGGTGTTTCGATAAACCTACGGGTACAATCGAAACACTTTCAAGCACGGGAAGATATTTATACAGTTCAGACAGAGAATATTCGAGTTCTTCACCATCATTAAAGCCTTTGCAGAGCACTATCTGGCCGTTCATTATTATTCCGGCCTCATATAGTTTCTTTGCCTTTTTTAATGCCTCTCCCGCAAAACGGTTGTTAAGCATTTTACAGCGAAGTTCGGGATTCATGGTCTGAAAAGATATGTTTATGGGCTCGAGGCGGTATCTTATAATTCGGTCAAGCTCGTCATCATCCATATTGGTCAGTGTGACATAGTTGCCCTGTAAGAATGAAAGTCTGTCGTCATCATCCTTAAAATAGAGCGTATCTCTCATTCCGGGCGGAAGCTGGTCGATGAAGCAGAAAATGCATTTGTTTCTGCAGGATCTGTACTCGTCCATAAAATCATTTTCGAATACTATTCCCAAATCCTCGTCTGCATCCTTTTCTATTTCAACATCACAGATTTCTCCCTGTCTTGTACGAACGTTTAATACTATCTCTTCGTCCTGAACAAGAAACATATAATCGAGAATATCTTTTATCTCAACATTATTTATTTTTAAAAGTTCGTCTCCTTTTTCAAGACCGATTTCTTCGGCTATGGAACCGGGCTCTACTGCGGAGACAATATGTCTTTGATTCTTTTTCACAATTTACTCTGACTAAAACTAATAATTTCTGTGTTCTCTTCAAAGATTATAAGTCAAAATAAGGTTATTTACAAATTGTAAATTGACTATGTCTTAATGCAAATGTATAATTCTTCTTGGTGTAGTTGAGAAGGAGCTATTATGCATTGGGTAAACCCGGTGACGGGGTTAAATTTAACATCTATTTTTATTACCAATTCTTTCGGTATTATTCTGATGATTGCACTGCTTTTCAGCAGGGGCTGGATTGTCAGAGTTAAGAAGCATGAAGGAAATCTGGTTTTATTAATGATTGTTTCTGTTTTAGCGGGTTGCATTATCGAACCGCTTTCTTTCGTTTGTGAAGGTTTGCATGGCATATCAATTCACTACTGCCTTTTCTTTTTAAACACCATTCTATTCTCTCTGGACGTTATAATCGGTCCCTGCTACGCAGCCATATTAACATCCCATATAAACAAAAAACTTAAGAAATCCCAGATATATGTAATGGTAACGCTTATCACAATCGAAATGATTATGCTTATCATTAATTTCTTCCACCCTATTATTTTTGAGATTACTCCCGACAATATTTACGAAAGAAAATCTCTCTTCTGGGTTTACATCGTAATTGAAGCCGGACTTATTGCCTACGGCCTCTTTGTATTCCTTTTAGCAAAGTTTAGAGGAAGAATTTTAAGATTCTTTCCCGCATGGCAGTTTCTGGTTCCGATTCTTTTAGGAACAATTATCCAGGGACTTACCTATGGTGTATCCGTTATCTGGCCCAGCATCGGCATCGCAGTCTGCAGTATTGTTTTATGTCTTCAGAACGAAAACATATTCATTGATAAAATGACCGGTGTTTACAACCGCTATTTTCTCGATGAAATTAAGAAAGACTTCAGGAAAAAAAGTAAAGGCACCATCGGTTCAATGATGCTTGATATGAACGGCTTTAAGAGCATCAACGATCTTTATTCTCACGAAGAAGGCGACAATGCTTTAATAAGTGTAGCAAATATCCTAAAAGAAGTAATCTCCTCCAACGGTTCAATCATTCGTTTCGCAGGCGATGAATTTGTAATTATCGTTAAAACTTCTTCAGAGGCTGAATTATTAACATATAAAGATAATATTTTAAAATCCTTTGACGAATTCAATAATACTTCAGGAAAGCCTTATAAACTTTCCGCTGCCATCGGTACTTCCCTCTATGATTTCTCAAAAGGTGATGTTTCGGATTTCCTTAACAACATTGATGCGCTTATGTACATCGACAAGGAAAACTATTACAAAAATCACGACAGAAGAAGTGCTTCAAGAATTTCGTAAAGCAAAAAAATACAAGGTAAAATCAGCAAATATAAAAAACACTTGCTTTTTTTACCCTGTTATAATAGAATAGTCTTTGCAGTTTTTAAATGGCTCGTTGGTCAAGCGGTTAAGACGCTGCCCTCTCACGGCAGAATCAGCGGTTCGATTCCGCTACGAGCTGCTAAAAGTATAAGCCCCCATAGCACAATGCTGTGAGGGCTTTTTCTATAAATAAACCATCATTTCTGACTACATAGTAATTCTATAATCTTATCAGTAACTCCGTTCTCGGCATTCGACTTGATAACATCCGTAAAACGGTTTTTTACTTCAGAGTGTGCATTTGCCGGAGCGAATGAATAATCCGCATAGTCCGCCATGGAAAGATCGTTGAGATAATCTCCAAATACAACCGTTTCCGATGGCAGTATTCCCAATCTTTCCTGAAGTACTTTGACTGCTCTTCCTTTAGATACGTTTTTTGAGTAAATATCTATCCATACATATGCAGTAACCTGTACACGAATTCGTTCATTTTCATACTTTCTGAAATAAGGATATATATTTTTCTCAATATCATCAAAATACAGAAGTGCAAATTTGATTACCTTTTCAGGCATGTTGTCAAAATCACATTCATACCATGACGGATAATACTTCTGCATCTCTTCGTAAGCTTCTTTCGAGATAATACCCTTATTTTCAACCCATATTTTCTCTCTTCCGCAGGCTATGGGTATCAATCCGTTATGATTTCCATACTTATACATGTACCTCACATTATATTTCTTCCATGGCGGTAATTTTCCATATATTCGGCATTAATATCTTTGATTTCCCGTTTTCCGTCAATATAATCCTGATATATATCCCATGGCGAACCACCGCCAAGCCAGCACGAAGAACAGTTTTCACACCCTCCGCCGCAGTCCATTGATTCTCTGATAATCTGCTCACGTTCTTCTCTTGTAGTATCGTTAATAAGAATGGATTTGTTCTGCATAGAATTTCTCCCTGCTACTGTTCCGACTCCATTTCGGAATTAATGATATCATCATTTGCAGCCATCGCCCGTAAAGTCATTTCCAAGAGTTTGTCAAGTTCCCATCCGAGCTGATCGGCTCCGCGTTCGATAACTTCTCTTGAACAGCCGGCAGCAAAACCTTTACTCTTGTATTTCTTTTTTAAAGACTTAAGTTCCATATCCTTGGTGCTCTTTGAAGGTCTCATAAGTGCAGCCGCCCAGATAAGACCTGTAAGTTCATCTGCAGCAAAAAGAACTTTCTCCGTCTCATGAATGGGTTCCACATCAATAGTCACACCGCATCCTACCGTTATTCCAAATCCGTGAGAACATACTGCATGTATGATATCATCACTCACACCACCTTCTTTAAGAAGTTCAGGCGCCTTAAGACAATGCTCCTCAGGATATATTTCAAAATCGATATCATGTAAAAGACCTACGATACCCCAGTATTCAGCCTCAAATCCTTTATTATTTCTCCTGCAATAAGCAGACCTGCGACTGCCGGCACAAATGCCGTACTTCCTGGAATATCTCTTCGTTCTGTACACTTATGTTTCGCTCCCGGAGGACAGATACAATTTGTCCTGCAACTGAT
>JAGCVT010000128.1 GCA_017962225.1 Lachnospiraceae bacterium | reverse complement strand
AGTTCTTCGGGTGTAAGTCTGAACTGATTTTCATTCTTAAGTGGCAGTATAACGGGAACTCCGTCTGCCATTACAGTGCAGGGTTCATACGAAACATAGCAGGGGGTGGGAATGATAACTTCGTCCCCGGGATTTAACATGCAGCGAAGTGCAAGATCAATGCCTTCGGAGCCGCCAACCGTAACAAGTGTCTCGGTTAAGGGATTGTAAACAACTCCCTGTTTTCTGCCGTAATAATTGCAGATTTCCTGCCTTAATTCCTTAAGTCCGGCATTGGATGTGTAGAAAGTTTTGCCTTTTTCGAGTGAGTAAATACCCTCGTCTCTTATGTGCCAGGGCGTATCAAAATCGGGCTCGCCCACACCTAAGGAAATTGCATCTTCCATTTCGCTGACTATATCAAAAAACTTCCTGATTCCGGACGGTTTTATATTTGTTATTTTATCTGACAATGGATTTCTCATGGTGTCATTTTCAGCCTTTCGTCTACATATTTTTTAGCAAGTATGGTACCGTGATCCTTATATTTTTTAAGGATAAAATGTGTAGCGGTACTGAGTACTGTATCAAGCGTCGATAATTTGTCGGAAACGAAATTGGAAACCTCTTTTAAGGACTTGCCTTCAAGAGAAACCAAGAGGTCGTATCCGCCTGAAATAAGGTAAACGCTGTTAACTTCGGGATATTTGTAAATACGCTCCGCAATTGTATCAAAGCCCTGGCCTCTCTGAGGAGTTACGCGAACTTCAATAAGCGCACTGACTTTTTCGATGCTGGTCTTTTCCCAGTCGATAAGAGTGTGGTATCCGCAAATAATGCCTTCCGCTTCCATCGCGGCTATTTCGTTAACGACGTCAATCTCTTCCTCGCCGAGCATAATCGAGAGTTCCTTTAAATCGATTCTGCTGTTTTTTTCAATTGCTTTTAAAATTTGTTCGCGCATATTATTTGTCCTTTCAAAATTAATTATTCTAAAAGATTTAAATCTGTTTTTGCTTTTTCACAGGATTTTATCGGTTGAATCCTGCTTTATTATATCGAGATACCTTACGGCTTCCCCGTTTAAAATCAGTTTGTCGTTGTCGTCCCTGATCTTACCTATAACTGCGGCGGGAATTCCCTCGCTTTTAAAATATTCAACGAGCGCTTCGGGTTCTTTTAAAACCAATAACACCATTCCCTTTGACTTCATTTCGTAGGGAGAAATATCAAAGAAATTGCAGATTTCTATGACTTCCTGTCTGACGGGAATCTTCTTTATATCAACTTCCAGACCTCTGCCTGCAATTTTCGCAAGCTCTCCGAGCGCTTTGAAAATTCCGCCTTCCGAAACGCATACTGTTTCTTTTATCATAAAAGAATCGCCTGCGCCTGACTCTTTGTCGATTGAAAGACTCGCTTCGTAATCTTTAAAATACTCCATAAAAGAGGGCGAAAACCGTTTTATCAGTTCATCTCTTTTATGATTTATTATCTCAAGCGCCCCTTCGATTCCGATCCATTTGGTAGCAACTATGAAGTCGCCCGGCCGGATATTCTTGTTGATATAAGGCTTATTATCTTTAATGTTTGACGTCATATAAATTAAAATGGCGCTGTCTTTAAAAGACGCGCCGGATTATTTTCATATTTATTTAGTCCCTTTTTCAAGAGATTCACTTTTCATCATCGCTCACCGGTTCGTCGCCAACTATTAAACTGCATACAAAAATCTTTGCATGCGACACATTCGACCGGTCCCGACTCAATTAAAACATCGATACCAGAAAAGGAATGATCATCGCAAGGCAAAGTACAATGGCGACCGCCGCGATAATGACTTTAGCTTTTTTTGTATGTAAATTCATCATAATATGTGCACCTCTTAAATATGTGTACGAAAAGGATTATAAATGATATTTACCGTTTTTGCAAGTTATAGTCTTTTACCCGTTATTCTTTTGTCCGGTCGGGCAATAATCTCGTAAAAAACATTCTCTACACTTTGGTGTCGGAGCCTTGCAAATGCTTCGGCCTAAAGTAATAAGATGTATGTTCCAGAGAATCCAGTGATCTTTGGGTATTTTTTTCATAAGATCAAATTCGACATCTTTAGGATCTTCTTTCTTTGTGATCCCGAGTTTCCTGCTTATCCTGCCGACATGAGTGTCAACCACGATGCTTGGAATGTGATAAATATTTCCGCGGATAACGTTGGCGGTCTTTCTTCCGACACCCGGAAGCGATGTAAGATCTTCAAGTTTTGAAGGCACTTCACCGTCGAATTCCTCGCAGAGTTTTTTGCAGCATCCGATGATGTTAACGGCCTTTGCATGATAAAACCCGAGCGGGTGAATAATCTCCTCAAGTTCGGAAAGATCAGCATTTGCAAAATCTTTTGCACTCTTATATTTCTTAAAAAGCGTCGGCGTTACGGTGTTTACTCTCGCATCGGTACACTGTGCCGACAGTATCGTCGCTATCAAAAGCTGCAATGCATTCTCATGCTCAAGATAACAGATGAATTCCGTTCCGTATTCTCTGTCGAGTGCTTCGGTTATTTTTTTGATTCTTTCTTTTTGATCCATATTGATTAATTGAGTGCAGGTTCTGCATCTCCGTCTGCGTTATAAAAATCAACTGTGTTCGAGTAATGTTCAAGAACATTTCTGAATGTATCAAGTGCGTTGTTTCCGGGAGAAAGCGAGTATTTCTTTCCGAAAAACTCAAAAGACTGATATTCCTTTTCGCATTTGCAGCTGTCTATCCCGTTAAGACCTCTCATAAAAGATGAGGGAAAACTTCTGTCCGTGCTTTATTCGACAAAAGTTTTCGGATCGGGGCTGCATGCTACGAGAAACAAACAAAAGATCAGCGAAAAAATAATGCTTGCCGTTCTTTTTTTCATATTCATTACCTCATTTCCCCATTCATAAAACAGTAACATTATACAACATTAATCCTTTTCGTGAAATATTGTGTTGACAAAAGTGTTCTCTGGCTGTACTATGTATCAAAATGATATATCAGTTTGATATAAGGAGGCTTTATGAAAAGACAAAAGATACGAAGAACCCTGATCTTCTTTTCTTTCCTGTTATTTCCGATCACAATATGGTACTTCTCGCCCTACCTTATCATTCAGGCCGCATCGGAGCATATTATGAACGGCAGTTTCTTTGTTTTTATGAGCATGCTCGTATCATCGATGTTTTTCGGACGTGCGTGGTGCGGATATCTCTGCCCTGCAGGAGGGTTACAGGAATGCGTGGCAAGATGCAATGACAAAAACGCAAAACAGGGTTGGCGAAATTATATAAAATATGTAATATGGATTATATGGATGTGCGCCGTGATCGTGACTTTTATCCTCGGTAAAAATCATGTCACAATAGACTTTTTTTACATGACCGACCACGGTATCTCGGTCACCGAGATCCATAATTACATCATTTATTACGGAGTACTGCTGCTCCTTGTTCTGCCTGCATTGATCCACGGCAAAAGAGGTGCCTGTCATTACGTCTGCTGGATGGCTCCTTTTATGATCATCGGAAGCACGATCGGACGGTTCTTACACCTCCCGCAGCTTCATATCGAAGCATCAGCCGCAGACTGTATTTCATGCAGAAAATGCAGCAAAGCCTGCCCGATGGGCCTTGATGTAGAATCAATGGTTAAGAACGGTTTAAATTCAAAATGCAGCGAATGCACTCTGTGCGGTGCCTGCGTGGATGAGTGTCCCAAAAAAGTTTTAAAATACAAATGGAGATGGAAATAGATGGGTAAAGACAGAAAGATCGACATGGTTATTTTAGGTCTTTTATCACATGAAGACTTAACCGGATATGATATAAAAAAGCAGATAGACGAAGCTATCGGATTTTTCTGGAAAGGAAGTTTCGGAAGCATTTATCCGGCTCTCGGCGAAATGGAAAAAGCCGGTCAGATAAAAAAGCTTCCCGACAGATCTTCAGGCAGCCGCGAAAAGATAAAATACCGTATTACCAAAGACGGAAAAAATGCCTTAAAAGAATGGCTTAAAGAAGAACAGTCAAGCAACGATCTTAAATACGAAACACTCTTAAAGCTTTACTTCGGAGGTGTGGAAAAGCCCGAGGTTTCGATACATAATATAGAAATTTTTGAAGAAAAGATTAAAGCGGATCTTAATGTTTTAAAATGGTATAAAAGCAATCTGGGAAAAGTACTTGATAACAATGAACACCTGCATTATTATCTGACGGTGACATTCGGGATCGACACTTATGAAGCATACCTTAAGTGGTGTGCCAGATCTAAAAAACTCTTAAAGGAGCGTATATGAAAACTCTCATAGTTTACTATTCACTTGAAGGAAATACCGATTATGCGGCAAACAGGATAAAAGAAAAAACAGGCGCCGATCTTCTCAGATTAATCCCCAAAAAAGCCTACGCCGACAAGGGTATTAAGAAGTTTTTCTGGGGCGGAAGAAGCGCTGTATTTAAAGACAAGCCCGACCTGGAAGAGTATGATGTTGACCTTTCTTCATACGAGCGAATCGTCTTCGGCTTCCCCGTTTGGGCAGGAACATTTACTCCGCCGCTCAGGACTTTTATAGAAGATAACAAAGATGCTATTGCTGAAAAATCTCTCGCTGCATTTGCTTGTCAGGGCGGAAGCGGTGCGGAAAAATCCTTTAATAAAATGGCTCAATGCATCGGTATCGAAAAGTTTGAAATAACCGGCATTTTCAATGATCCGCTTGCAAGAAAGAACGGCGGAACCGACAGCGATATCGATGAATTCGCATCGAAAATCTCTGAATAAACACAAAAGATTTTCTATCATAAAAGAATCAAATTAGGAGCACCAATGTCTAAAATAAACTGGAAACCCGGAAATATGCTTTATCCTCTTCCCGCTGTTATGATCAGCTGTCAGGAAAAGAATCAGAAACCTAATATAATTACAGTCGCATGGGCAGGAACCGTCTGCTCGGATCCCGTAATGGTTTCGATATCCGTCAGAAAAGAACGTTATTCTCACGACATCATAAAAAATACGGGAGAATTCGTCATCAATCTGGTGACCGAAGATTTGACATATGCAACAGACTACTGCGGAGTCAAGTCCGGCAGAGATACGGATAAATTCAAGAAATGCAATCTGACACCGATTGCAATCGAAGGAGTAAATGCGCCCGCAATAAAAGAGAGTCCTTTGAATCTTGCCTGCAAGGTAAAAGAAATCAAAGAACTCGGAAGTCATGATATGTTCATCGCCGAGGTTGTAGGCGTGACAGTCGATGATAAGTATATGAATGAAAACGGTAAGTTCGAGCTTAACTCATCGAAACTTGTCACATATTCTCATGGCGAATACTTCGGTCTTGGTAAAAAAATCGGAAAATTCGGATATTCCGTAAAGAAAAAGAATTAATCCAGCAAATCAAGTATCTGCGCTTTTGTTCTGAAACCTACGGCTTTGTCCACTTCGTCCCCGTATTTTAAAACGATTAAAGTGGGAACACTCATAATGCCGAATTCTTCGGCAATATCAGGTTCATCTTCAACATTGATTTTTCCGACTATAATATCGGGATTTTCTTCGGATATATCCTCCAAAACGGGTCCCAGTCTTTTGCAGGGAACACACCAGTCGGCATAAAAGTCCAGTAAGACCGTTTTGTCACTTGCTTTGATTTCTTCCAAATTGGATTCTGTCACAATTACTGTTGCCATTTTTGCTCCTTTTATGATTTTCTGTTCTGATATGATTAATCTCCGACCTTTTTAATAAAAAGCTCAAAAGTTCCGTCGCCGTTATCATCGATTTTTAATATCTCATGCCCTTCTTCCTTAACACTTCTGGGAACGTTCTGAATAGGTTCTCCGTCGTTAATATGTACCTGCAGAATCTGCCCTTCATCGAGTTCTTCCAGTGCCACCTTGGTTTTTACAAACGTTACGGGGCAGTTAACATCGGTAATATCAACTACATCATCTGCTTCAAATTCGGGATTTGCCATTTTCTTTTCTCCTTATCTCAAATAATTGTAAGTTCTTCTTTGCGAACTGTTTTTTCTCCGTTCACACTCTCCACATGGAAAGCATTCAGAACCGGATTGTCCACTTCCTCAAGGGATAAAATAAGATAGCTTGCGTTAGAATCATTCGCTAATCTCTTGTCCTCTTCGGACGGACGTGACGGTGATTCGGGATGGGAATGCCAGTTACCGAGCGGCTTTAACCCCTCAGCTCTCATATCTTTGATTGATGCAAGCTGGTCCTTCGGATCAATTGAAAAATGTTCGTTCGTATGATCGATATTTGTCAGAAGATATACTTTTTTAATCTCTCTTACACCGTCTTCCCTGTCGATTCCGGCTATCAGTCCGCACGCCTCTTCGGGAAGATTTTCCCTGGCATGAGCCAGTATTCTTTCATAATCGTTTTTGTTTATCGTAACAGTCATGTCTGCTCCTTTTTAATGCGCCTTCAAATCGCACGCAGGCTGTTCATAATCAATGAGCTCAGTGATTGTCGGATGATCGGAACAAACCGCACATCCCTCACCTCTTGCGGGAAGTTTAATCTTGTGAAACTCCATCTTAAGTGCATCATATGTCAGCAGATATCCTACCAGCAAATCGCCTACACCGGTTAAATATTTCACGGCTTCCATAGCCTGAAGCGAACCTATTACTCCGCCCATCGCACCTATTACACCCGCCTGCTTGCAGGTAGGTACCGCATCCTTGGGTGGCGGATTCTTGAAAATACATCTGTAGCAGGGTCCTTCCCCGGGAATAATGGTTGTAAGCTGGCCTTTGAATCTGATGATTCCCGCATGACTTAAAGGTTTTTTCGCCATCACGCATGCATCGTTGATTAAGAATTTGGCCGGGAAATTATCCGTTCCGTCAAGGATAAAATCATAGTCTTTTATCAGATCCATAATATTGTCGCTTGCAACGAATTCATGATATGTATTTACTTTAACATCCGGATTGATGGCATTCATTGTTTCCCTTGCGGATTCAACCTTTCTCTTTCCGATGTCGTTGGTTGTATGGATTACCTGACGCTGAAGATTCGACAAATCAACCACGTCCGCATCAACTATACCGATTGTTCCGACACCTGCTGCCGCAAGATACAAAGCCGCAGGAGCACCCAATCCGCCGGCACCTATTATCAGTACTTTTCCGTTTAATAATTTTTTCTGCCCTTTGGCACCGATTTCTTTTAAAATAATATGTCTGGAATATCTCTCCAGCTGTTCGTTCGTAAAAGCCATTATCTGCCTCCGCCCATAAAATACAGGAATTCAACCACATCGCCTTCTTTTAAAACCGTTGTATCAAATTCGCCCGATTCAACGAATTCTTCGTTGACGGAAACTGTCACATACTGCGGTGTTTCAACATTTTCGGATGCTATAAGTTCCGTTACGGTGAGCCCTTCTTTTACGTCCTTTTTTTCTCCTGCTACTGTTATGTTCATTTTTATTCTCCTCTTTTATAAATACTCATCATCCAAATTTCATCAGATAATGTAATACCATTCGTCGCTTTGTTTTATTTCTTCGGTTTTGACCACATTATCCCTTGTGCGATACTCCATTTCGGGATTTTTGATGCTCACTCTGGTTCCCTCGGGCACGGATGACGTGATAAATGTATTGCCACCGATAATGGAGTTGTTTCCTATCACGGTTTCACCACCGAGAATTGAGGCTCCCGCATAAATCGTAACGTTATCTCCGATGGTTGGATGTCTCTTCTTGCCGGATAACTTCTGGCCTCCTCTGGTCGATAACGCACCAATAGTCACTCCCTGATATATTTTTACATGGCTTCCTATAACGGAAGTTTCTCCGACTACTATTCCGGTCGCATGATCTATGAAAAAATAATCTCCTATTGACGCGCCCGGATGAATATCCACTCCTGTCTTGGAATGTGCATATTCGGTCATAAGTCTGGGTATTACGGGAACTCTTAAAAGATATAACTCATGTGCCAGACGGTAAACCGTTATTGCCACCAGACCCGGATAAGCAAGTATTATTTCTTCAAAGCAGCCTGCCGCGGGATCTCCGTCATAAGCCGCCAGAAGATCGGTTTCAATAGTTCTTCTTATGCCGGGAACCTTATAAAAGAATTCCTTGCAGATACGATAACTTTCGATTTTTCTGTCTTCCTCGGTCATCTCTCCCCTCAGTTTACAAAAATCAAGAGCAAGCGTTACCTGTTTGTTAAGATGATAAAAGATATCCTCGACGGTAACCGCAAGCGAATTGTCGGGATTGTATATTTTATAAGATTTATCCTTGTAATAACCCGGATATACCAGTCTGAAAAGATTTTTGACCAGTTCCGTTACTTCCGCTTTGCTTGGGTTGTTATAAAGGTTCATGACATCTATGTTTTTGCTGCCTTTATAATCGTCCAATACGATTTTAACTATTTCGCTTATCTCGTTTTCTTTTATGATTTCTTCCATTGCCATACCCGTTTTCTTTTTTTCTTCGGTACCGGGCACCTTTCGATGCCCGATACCTTTTCTTTACGCAAATGTTTTTAATACTTTTACAAGTGCATCAATATCATCCGGCGAATTGTATAAAGCGATTGTCGGTCTGACAGAAGATTCATAACCGAAATGCCTTAATACAGGCTGTGCGCAGTGATGACCGGTACGTACCGCTATTCCGTATCCGTCGAGTCTCTTTCCCACTTCCTCGTCGGAATATCCGTCGAGTTTAAAAGAAAGTGCCGATGATTTGTTAAGCGCCGTGCCGATTAAATGTAGTCCTTTTACGGTCTTCATTTCCTTCATTGCATACTGCAGCAGCTCATGCTCCCAGCGATATACGCAGGGCATGCCTATATCCGTCAGATACTTAAGTGCTGCGCCGAGTCCTACCGCATCCGCTATGCTTCCCGTACCCGCTTCGAATTTATTCGGGATAGGGTTGTAAATGGTGCGTTCAAACGTTACGTCAGCTATCATATTACCGCCGCCGTGATAAGGCTCTGCGGCTTCTAAAAGTTCCTTCTTGCCGTATACGACACCGATTCCGGTAGGACCGAAAATCTTATGTCCGGAGAATACGAAGAAGTCTGTATCGAGTGCCGAGACATTAACCGGTATATGTGCTACCGACTGAGCGCCGTCGATTAAAATACGAACGCCGTGTCTGTGGGCAATAGCGACAAGTTCTTCAACGGGTGTTACGGTTCCGAGGACGTTCGAAACATGTGTTACCGCAACGAATTTCGTTCTCTTGGTAAAGAGTTTTTCATATTCGTGAAGTATCAGCTGTCCCGTTTCATCGCACGGAATAACCTTGATTACAGCTCCCGTTGCCTGGGAAATCAGCTGCCAGGGAACTATGTTCGCATGGTGTTCCAGAATGGAAACAATTATTTCATCTCCGGGCTCCAGTATCGGCTTGACATAAGCATTTGCTACAAGATTAATTGCTTCCGTTGTGCCTCTTACGAAAATGATTTCTTCCGAAGCCGAAGCACCGATGAACTGTCTGACGGTATCTCTTGCTTCTTCGTAAGCATCCGTCGATCTTGCTGCGAGTGTATGAGCGCCTCTGTGGACATTTGAATTTTCATGCTCATAGTAGTATGTAAGTCTGTCAATAACAGCCTTGGGACGCTGTGTTGTGGCACCGTTGTCAAGCCATACAAGCGGACGGCCGTTTATTTCTTCGGATAGTATCGGAAAGTCATTTCTTATCTGTGTAAGTGTCTTGCTTCCGATTCTTATTGAATCATTTCTCGAAGAAGTATTTGTTTTTTTGTTTTCTTTGTCTGTTTTATCTCCGCCAAGAGACGTAGGAGCATCTATTTTTTTACCCTGCTCTTTTGCCTGAGACTGTGACAAAACCACAGGTGCATAAGATACCGAGTTCTGATTTTGTACGTAAGGAACGTCGCTTATTTCTTTCGAAAAAGATGCTTCCGGCGCGCTCGCTTCATCAATTACATTAAAGTAAGACTCCTGCGAAGAACCGCCGTATGCGAAAGGATGTTCCCAGTCAAATTCTGGATTGTTTATTCCGGGATCGGGACTTCCGTAAATCGTTTCACCCTGAGGAATACCCGTCTGAGGTACTTCGATTGTTCCTGCGCCACCGTAACCCTGTAAGAAATCAGATGAATTGACTTCAGGTACATCCGATACAGGAATGTCCTGTTCAGGCACACCGTATACGCCTTCAGTCAAATCAGGAAACAACTCATTAGCCAAAACTCCGATTGCCTCTGCGCTTGGGAGATCAGAGAATTGATTAATCGTAGTCATAGTATTCACCCACCTCTACATCTTCAAGTACCGCGATAGCATCGTCTGCAAGAATAGCAGCTGAGCAGTATAAAGATAAAAGATAAGATGCGACTCCCTTGTTATCAATTCCTCTGAAACGAACTGACAAACCTCTGGAATGCTCGTTCTTAAGTCCTGCCTGGAAGAGACCTACAACGCCTCTCTTGGCTTCGCCTGTACGAATAAGAAGAATGTTTGTCTTGCCGTTTAAGGACTTGGGATTCTTAAGTCCGTCCACAAGAAGCTTGTCTGTAGGAATGATGGGAATTCCTCTCCATGTAAGGAAATTGCCACCTGCGATATTAACGGTTACAGGCGGAACACCTCTCTTGGTGCATTCTCTCTCAAAAGCAGCGATTGCACGCGGATGAGCAAGGAAGAAAGAAGGCTCTTTCCATACCTTGGTAATAAGTTCATCCATATCATCCGGTGTGGGTGCACCGTTTCTCGTCTGAATTCTCTGAGAATCGGCGATATTTTTAAGAAGACCGTAATCGTCATTGTTGATTAACTGGCTTTCCTGTCTCTCACGAAGCGATTCGATTGCAAGACCCAACTGCTCCTGAACCTGATCGTAAGGCGCACTGTAAACATCTTCGATTGCGGTGTTTACATTGATAATTGTTGAAATCGAATTAAGACGATACTCTCTGGGTTCTGTCTCATATTCAACATAACCTTCGGGAATAATGTCCGATTTTTTTGTCTGTGAGCAGAGAACATCCAGAGGTGTCTCCCCTTCTACAACTTTATTGACTCTGTAGATACCTGTTTCAAGGCCCTTGAATTCAAGGAACTTGGTGAGCCACTTGGGAGTCAATGCTCCGTACTGGGGTTTTGTCTTGGTGACATTCGCTAGATTATATGCCGCCTTTGCTCCCAAAGCGACTATAGAATCCGCATTAGCTTTTTCGTTAGCCATTTTTCTTCCTCCTCAAAATTTTGTTAAAATATTTAACAGCCTTTTGGCATTGTTAACTCTTACAGCCATGCTCCTTCATGCGAGAATACAATATCTTTCATTGCATCCACACCGCCCTTTAAGTTGTACAAAGGACCTGCATAACCTGCTTCGCGAAGTGTATTGATTGCCAGAATACTTCTCTTTCCTTCCTTACAGATAAAGACCGTATCCTGTTCGGGATTGAGTTCGTTCTTTCTTCTTGCAAGCTGTCCGATGGGAATGACAATAGCATTCGGGAAACGAAGTATTGCTCTCTCGTGCGGCTCTCTGACATCCACGATAGTAATCGGTTCTCCGCTTTCGATTTTTGCCGCGAGTTCTTCGGGTGTGTATCCTTCGACCGGTATTTCCTGCTCTTCTTCCTTGAGTCCGCAAAACTCCTCATAATCAAAGTCTTCTACTCCCGTAATACCGGCACCTGCGGAACAAATCGGACATGAATGATTCTTTTTAATCTTTAAAATCTTCGATGTAAGATACAGACTGTCGATGGTTAAAAATTTGCCGTCTAAATGCTCGCCGATTCCGATAATTAGTTTCAGAGCTTCGTTTGCCTGAATACTTCCGATGATTCCGGGCAGAGGGCTTATTGCACCGCCTTCGGCACATGTGGGAACGAGTCCCGACTCGGGAGGCGCGGGAAACTGACAACGATAACACGGTCCGCCGTCTAAATTGAATATTCCAACCTGTCCTTCGAACTGATAGATTGCGCCGAATACAAGAGGAATCTTGCATAGCACGCAGGCATCATTTATCAAATATCTTGCTTTGAAATTGTCCGAACAGTCTATTACCAGGTCATATCCGTCGATTTCCGATACTATGTTATCCGCTTCAAGCTTTACATTCGCCGCTTCAAAATCAATATTTCTGTTAATGTTTCTGACTTTATCCTTCGCAGATGCAACTTTGGGCCTGTTTAAATCCCTGCTTGTGTGAATCACCTGACTCTGAAGATTTTCAATTTTAACTTCATCGAAGTCTATTACTTTGATCGTTCCAACACCTGCTGCCGCCAGATACTGAATAACGGGTGAGCCAAGCGCTCCCGCTCCGATGACTGCGACTCTCGCAGCCTTTATTCTCTTTTGCCCCTTTACACCGATATCTTTTAAAAGTAGATGTCTTCCGAATCTTTCCACCTCCGAATCATCAAAGAAAACCGCTTTTCTTCTGTCATCGGAAATGATGCTTTCCCTTGGGGCTCCGCCTGCAACGGCGGGAAGTAAAAGCACTTCGGAATTATCTTTTATTTCATCGCTCCAGAATTCCTTTTGGGTTTTGTTCTCGTCTCCCACATATATCTGAACGAATTTTCTTAAATTCCCCTCTTCGTCAAAAAGAATTTTCTCAGCCTCGGGATATTCGTCCGTCAGCTTATCAAGTATTTCTTTTATGTTGTTTTCGGATATCTCGATCACCGGATTTCTCCCGAAAAAATTTCTTAATGTGGCTGAGATATATACTTTCATTTTCCCTTCTCCCTCATCCGTCATTTTTAGACTGAATTTATTTTAAATATCGAATTCTCTGATTCCCCCGCAGTCGGGCTCTTTGACATATGCTCTTATGTCTGCAAACGAGCCTTTCACAATCGACATGACCACATATATAATTCCCGGAATCATATAGTCTTCGTCTTCCTTTGAAAGAACCGCTCTTTGATCCGGATGTGTGTGGAAAAAGCCTGTTATTACTGCATTTTTCTCTTTTTCAATATCCAGTATTTCAATGGGATTTACCTGAAAAAAAGACTTTGAAAATTCTTTATCTTCGGTATTTTTCAGTTCTTTTACCTCTTTTATACCGGGATTGTCGGTATCACCCAGCAAAATAGCACAGCCTTCGTCGGGATACGCTCTTTTACCTATCTCTTCCAATTCCCTTAATATTTCCCTGCTTAATATGACTTCACTCACTTTCCGAAACCGCCTTTATAAAATCTTCCGTTAAATCCTCGATATTCTCTATTCCCACGCTGACTCTGATTGTATCCTCGTATACTCCGGCAGCTTCCATTTCTTCCTTTTCCGTCCTTATATAAAGTGTGGATGCCGGGTGTATCACAAGCGTTCTGATATCACCGATATTGCTTGCAATCATCACATATTTTAAGGAGTTGATTATTTTAAAAGCCCTTTCCTTCGAGCCTGCTCTGAATGTAAGGATTCCTCCTCCATATCCGTTTAATTCCCTGTCCACATAATCGTGATAGGGATGATTGTCCAATGTCAGGTAACTGACTTCTATTCCTTTTAACTGATTTAATGTCCGTGCAAGCTTATCCGCGTTGTCGCAGATTCTTTCCATGCGAAGTCCCAAAGTATCAAGTCCTATGCATGTCAGAAATGCATTCACGGGCGCCATACAGCCTCCGAGGTTTTCCCAAATATCGGTACGCAGCCTTATTATAAAAGCTGCCTTTCCGTATTTTTTAAATTCCGAAAGAGCCTTGTGTTTGTCGGTATTCCAGGCGAATTTTCCGCCGTCCACTATCACTCCTCCGATGGAATTGCCTCCGCCGTTTAAATATTTGGAAGTGGAATGGATTACCACATCCGCGCCGAGTAAAAGAGGTTTTGCTATAAAAGGGGTTGCGGTCGTGGAATCCACGAAAAGCGGAATTCCGTATTCGTGGGCTATTCCCGATACCAAAGGAATGTCCAAAACCTGAAGTGCGGGATTGGATATAAATTCCGCGAATATAAGTTTTGTCTTTTCATTAATAAGCGGCTTTAACGCTTCCCCGGTCATATCCTTTGTAAAAACCGTATGTATTCCGAGTTTTTCAAGATCGTGTAAAAGATCGATTGTTCCTCCGTAGAGCCCGCTTCGGGCAATAATCTCATCTCCGCTTTCACAGACCGCAAGGATTGCCGCGCTTATTGCGGCCATTCCGCTTGAACAGCAGACTGCGCCGCTTCCGCCTTCAAGCTCGCTTATTCTTTGTTCAAAAGATGTTAATGTCGGATTGCCGATTCTCGTGTAAGCATATCCCATGCTTTTGTGGCTGAAGACTTTTTCAAGCTCCTCCATGCTTTCATACTGATATGCCGTAACCTGCGAAATCGGCGGAAGCATCTCTTTGGAGGGGTTCTTCACTATAGATTTTCCATGTAACAACTGAGTATTAAATTGCACTTTTAGCTCCTCCTTCGGATGTTTTTAACGACCCCGGGCGGACTCGAACCGCCAACTTCAGCTCTGCAAGCCTATGCCATTCCTGCGGCCACGACGTCTTTATTTATATGTTTTGCTTTTAGCATAAAAAACCGGAGGCTTTAAAGCTTCCGGCTATATTCTCGCATTCATACTTTTCCTGTACAAACTATCGGGGCAGGCACGCAGGCGCCAAGACACCCCGATCTAAGAATATGGCCCGGGATATAAACATTCGCCAACAGTAAAACATATTCATTTGTCTAAAGATTATGTTTAACATTTCTGCCAAAACTCCGTTTCTTAATTTTGCCACTTTATATTATCGCCATTTACCTACTATGTCAATAGGTAAATTAAAAATATTTTGTTAAGGATAAAAAAAGAGCAGCATTTTCATGCCGCTCTTCGTTCTTTCCTATAAATATGTAATTATCCGATTTGTGCTTTATACAAGTTGTAATACATTCCTTTCTTCGAAAGAAGTTCTTCGTGCGTGCCGATTTCGGCGATATTGTGGCCATCGATAACCATGATTCTGTCGGCTTTTCTTAAAGTGGAAAGTCTGTGCGCAATTGCAAATGTTGTCTTATCCTTTGTAAGTCTCTCCAAAGCTTTCTGAATCATGAATTCGCTTTCGGTATCAAGACTTGCGGTCGCTTCGTCAAGTATCAGGAGTCTGGGGTTTGTAAGTATTGCTCTTGCGATTGCGACTCTTTGTCTCTCACCGCCCGATAACGAATAACCTTTCTCTCCGACGTATGTGTTGTAGCCGTCGGGTGTCTGACATATGAAGTCATGCGCATTGGCCATCTTTGCGGCTTTTACGACCTCTTCGTAAGTTGCATCGGGTCTTGAAAATCTGATGTTGTCGAGGATTGTTCCCGAAAAGAGGAATGTCTCCTGCAGTACAACGCCGAGCTGTGAATGATACGATTTTGAATCAATATCTTTTATATCAACGTTATCTATTAAAAGATGTCCGTCGTCGACTTCGTAGAGTCCCATCAAAAGGTTTATAAGTGTGGATTTTCCTGTTCCCGAAGCGCCTACGATTCCAATCATTTCACCGGGTTTAATCACTACGTTGATGTCTTCAAGCACCGGCTGATATGACTTGTATCCGAAGGTCGCGTGATCGAATGTAATCTTTCCTTTGATTTCTATATCTTTTATGGTCTCTGTGTCCTTATCGGCTGTCTCCTGCGAGAGAATATCGTTGATTCTCTCAAGGCTGCTTGTAAGGAGTGTAAGCTCTCTCGGAAGCCAGCTCATCCAGTTGATGTACTGGAATAAAAGAGTGGTGTATGTAATAAACTGATACAGCTCGCCGGCCGACATTTTGCCGTTAAATACGTCGTGTCCGCCGAAGAATACAACTATTACGACACCCATTCCCATAAGGAATGAAATCATCGGATAAAAGATAGCCCAGAAGGTTTCGTTCTTTCTCTGGATTCTCGCAAACTCCGTGGACAAGCCCTTGAAACGGTTTGCTTCCTCTTCTTCCCTGCCGTATGTTTTTACAACTCTCATACCGGAAATTACATCCTGAAGGTCGCTTGAAACATCGTCGTTTTTCCTGAACTGCAGATGGAAAATTCTGTAAACGGTTTTACGGAATCCAACGATTAAAACAACAACCAAAGGCACCGTAATAAAGGTTAAAATCGCCAGTTTGAAGTTAAGAACCATCATAAAAATGATGTCCCAGATAAAGATGAAAAGCACCGCAAAGAGGTTACAGAAAACGTCCTCCATAAACTCTCTGATGCAGGTGGTATCCTGAGTAATTCTGTTTAAAAGTTCGCCCGGTCTTCTGTCGTTGATAAAAGCGAGCGGAAGCTCCTGGTACTTTTTAAACAGAGCCATTCTCAAATCCGCGGAGATCTTTGCTCCGAGTTTTGTGGACGCATTGCTCTTAAAATAATTAATTACAACTATGCTCACACTTAAGGAGAACATGATTAAAAGCAACACAAGCGCGTGTTTAAAACCGCCGCCGCCCTTAAGCACATCGTTTATCAAGTGCTTCTGAATCTCGGGATTTAAAAGAGTGGTAATGGCTACTAAAACCATCAGCATAAATACTCCGAAGAAGTCCTTTTTGTAAGGCTTTGCCATCCCGATAAATTCTTTCAGGAAGCCGCCTTCTTTGGAACATCTCGGACAGTTCTTGGTGCCCGGAATCGCTCTGCCGCATTTCGGACACATCTTTTCGTATTCGCTGCTTTCAACTTCTTCGAAACGTCCGGAAATGAGGATGTTGATTCCTCTGGCAATATAAGCGTATCTGCTTAAATGCTTTGCGGAATAGTGAACCACTACCCTGTCTTCGCCATCCTTTGTGACAACGAGGATTCCGCCACCTACCTTAGCCTCGGCTTTTGCCCTGCTTAATTCACTTATTTCAATTGTTTCTTTTATGATTTCGCCGTCAAAAATATGGATTCTTTTGGTGGTGACAAATAGATATGCACCCCTTATCCAGCTGCCGTCGACATCGATATCATACGGAATTGCATAATATATTCTCTCGTCTTCGGACAGCGGAATCTTCTCCGCTATTTTGGGCGATACATCGTATTTTAAAATCATTATGTCTGTCCTTTTAGTCTTTTATAAGAATAAATCAAGTTTTCTTCTTTCCTTCTGAGTAAGAGCATTTACGTCTCTTATCTCAAATCTGTTCTCATCAAGGTCCATGATGATAAGTCTCGAATCGGATAATTTCGTAACCGCGTTGGACGCCATGTTTATCGCAAATTTGCACTCGCCCTTGTCGGTCATTACATGGAAATACGCGTATCCGTATTCGTCCTTGATGCTCATGATTTTCTGAATGACGGGAGTGAAATAATTGAGTCTTAACTGTTCTCTTAAGATCTCTTTTGTCTCCTCGTCAAAATCGTCAAGGTTTTCGATGATACCGATTTCTTTCGCCTTATCGGTGTTTTCCCTGATGGATATGTATTTGTCGGCATCGGTGAAAGGGAAAAGACGTACTACTTTTACCCTTTCATACTTTACGCCGTCATATGTAAAATTCACGAAGCCTCCGCTTGTACGTTCGAATTTATCCTTATTCGTAATGACGTGCATCGCGGTCATTTCTTCGGCTTCTTTTTCAAATGTGTTTAACTCTTCTGCCATGTCATTCTCCTCTAGAAACTGCTGCCTGCTGCCAGTGATTTGTTCTGTAGTTCATTGAGCTTGTGGAAAATTCCGTCCTCATTCTTATCAAGAACCTCGATCGTTCCTTCCTCAACGATTCGTCCTCTGTCAATGACTATGATTCTGTCTGCATCACGAAGTGTCGAAAGCCTGTGAGCTATGGAAAGGGTCGTTCTTCCCTTTACTAAGAGCTTGAGTGAATTCTGAATTGCTTTCTCGGTTTCGGTATCCACGCTGGCCGTAGCTTCATCAAGTATTAGAATCTTGGGATCCGCCAAGATTGCTCTTGCTATCGAAATCCTCTGTTTCTCGCCGCCCGATAAGTCCTTTCCGGAAGCGCCGATTATTGTATCGTATCCGTCAGGCATCTTCGAGATAAAATCATGTGCTCCCGCAAGTTTTGCCGCGCGGATTATTTCATCGCCGGTGGCGTTTTCATTGCCGTAGGCGATGTTCTTTGCGACGGAACCCATGAATATGTAGGTATCCTGTGAGACCATCGCAACATTTTTTCTTAAGTCCGAAAGCGCCAAATCTTTTACGTCGACTCCGTCAATTTTAATTGTGCCTTCTTTTACGTCGTAGAGTCTTGAAATAAGATTTACGAGTGTCGATTTGCCGGCGCCCGAACGGCCGACGATTCCGAGCACTT
This sequence comes from Lachnospiraceae bacterium, assembly GCA_017962225.1. Classification (GTDB taxonomy): domain Bacteria; phylum Bacillota; class Clostridia; order Lachnospirales; family Lachnospiraceae; genus UBA3766. The sequence continues at coordinate 7,958 of JAGCVT010000128.1, read as the reverse complement.
CGCCTTCTTTTACTTTAAGATTTATGTCCTTAAGTACATTTTTGCTGACCGTATATCCGAATGTAACATTGTCGAGTTCGATTTCTCCCTTAGGCTTCATTAAGCGGACAGGGTTTTCTTTCTCAACGATTTCGGGAATCGAATCTATGATTTCAAAGAGTCTCTGAGCAGCATTGATACTCTCGGACCACATTCTGAATACTCTCGAGAAGAAATTCATCGGACCGTTAAGCTGTGCCACATAGCCTACGAATGTAAGCAGTACGCCGAGCTCGATTTTGTCGGTTTTTAAAACGAAGAAAACTCCGATAATCCAGATCCAGATGCTTGAAACTTCCTGTACTAGACTGTAAAGAATGGTGAATTTGTTTCTTAATTTTACGATGTTTATTTCAGCATCCTTAAGGTTGTTGTTCGGATTTTTGAATCTCTCGATTTCCGCATCTTCCTGACCGAAAGCCTTTACTACTCTCGCACCTGTCAAGTTGTCGTTTGCCTTGCCCGATACCGCTTTTTCCGCGCGGTGTCTTTTGCCTGATAAATTCCAGAGGCCGGGACGAAGCTTAACCGTCATAAATACGAGTAACGGTAAAAGAATGCAGGCGATAAGTGCCATCTGCCAGTTGAGTCTGTACATTACCACGAAAGTAATGATGATGGTCATTCCGTGAATGAATACCGAAGGTATGCCGTCTATGAAAAACTCGGTTACTCGGTTTGAATCAGTCAGTACTCTTGTCATCAGGCCGCCGGTCTGCTTGCTCGTAAAAAAGTTAAGCGACAACCTGCTCATAGCCGAGAAAACATCGGTCTTTATATCTTTTACGGTTGCTGTTGCAACGCGTGCCATTAACGCCATCTGAACCGTGTTTGTAATTTCTTCGATTACTCTGCTTCCGATAAGGACTAATGCGAGCAGTAAAAGTGCGAGCACATATTTGCCTGATACTCCGAATCTTGCAAGGAATTCGTTGTCTTTTTCAAGCACATGGTCAAAGAGCACTTTACCGGTTAAATACGGCCATACAACGCTTATTGCTGCGCCCATTGCGTACGATAAAAACAAAATCGCAATCGAAAATTTGTATTTGAAAAAGTATCTTAAAACTCTTCCTAAGATTGTTCTTTTGTTGGTACACTTCGGACAAACCTTCTTCGCAGGGTCGGGATACATTGTTCCGCAAATGGGACAGTAAAGCGATTCTTCGTCCTCTTCCTCTGCTTCTTTGCCTACGATGTCCGCATCAAAAGCTTTGCCGTTTTTGATGTTCTTTGTATGTCTTACAAAAAGATTTATCTGCTCGAGATATGTGTTGGTCATTGATGCGATTTTTATCGGACTGCCGTCGTATTCGGCTGATAAAAGAACCGCTCCGATCATTCTTTCTATACGCAGATGCTCTGTCTTTGCAAGATCGTAAAGAGTAACTTCATATTCGGCTAAGTCTTCTTCCTCGACTTTTTTATGAACCTTGGTTCCTCTGAAAAAGTGAGTATAGCCTGTCGGAATATCGCTCTTACATACGCCGATGTATTTATCTGTCAGGAAAACATATCCTAAAATATACTCGCCCTCGAAAGAAAGGTCTGCAGGGCATACCGAAAGGATATCTTTTTCGTTTATCCCGTATTCGGAAATCTGTTTTATTATGTTTTTAGTAAGTTTATTTTCTTTCATGTCTTCTCCAGTTTGAGTAAAAAAAAATCACTGTTTCGCACAGTGATTTTACAAGCATGTAAACGTACGCCTTTATATTCTGATACCGGGAGTACGAAAAGCAAAATCAGTGCGAAGTAGTCCAAAGCCGCCAGTTAATGCATTGACGGTCACAATAAGTGATGTTTCAAAAATCACAAATAATCTCTTCATTTTTTCGTCCTCCTTTCCTTGTCATTTTTTTAATCTGTTAATTTAGTATATCAATCCGAGTTCTTTTGTCAATCACAAATTTTTCACATTTTCAAAAATATTTTTATACCGCGGGTGCGGATTTAATCATAATTTCATAAGCGTGGCTCTGCAGGGAGCACCGTCCGAACCGCCGAGATTGATGGGTGCAGCATTAAGAATGTACACGCCTTCTTCTATGCCTTTAAGCCTTATTCCTTCGAGTAAAACTATCTCTGCTCCAAGCATTATTAAGTGCACTGCCATCGGTGCATCTTCAGGTCCGACAGTCTGTGATTCGTTACCGAAAAGTTTGATTTTTTCTCTCGCAAAAACTTCTGCCGCATCTTTTGTAACGGTTGCTTTTCCTTTTACGAGGATTCGTTCAGCCGCTCTTTCGTCAACACTTTTTGCAGTCTTAATCATGGCTTCAGCGTCTTCTTTTTTTACATCACCTTCATGCTCAAATACATATGCATAGCCGATGAATTTATCCAAATCCACCTGATCGATTGTCTTTCCGTTATCCAAAAAATGATACGGTGCATCAACATGTGTTCCGTTGTGCGCACACATATTAAAAGCGGTCAGATTGCAGATTGCACCGTCGCTTATCTTTAATTTTATTTCTCTTTCGGGGCTCGGATCGCCGGGAAATACATTGCAGGTAAAAACCTCCTGCGAAATATCAAATACCTTCATTTATAACCCTCTTTATTTCTTAATGACTTCGTTCATGCTGCCTGTACGATAGCCGGTTAAATCCATAGTCACGTATGTAAATCCGAACGACTTAAAAGAAGCAGTAATCTGATTTCGAACTTCATCGCTTATAAGTTTCTCAAATTCGTCAGGCAAAACCTCAATTCTTGCCATGGTGCCGTGAATGCGAACTCTCACCTGACGGAAACCAAGGTCCAGTAACATCTGTTCAGCCTTATCGACCATTGCGAGTTTTTCTTTGGTGATTGTTTCTCCGTATACAAACCTTGATGCAAGGCATGCAAACGACGGTTTCTCCCATGTCGGAAGGCCGAGGTGTTTTGACAACGCTCTTATATCTTCTTTGGTAAAGCCCACACTTCGAAGAGGGCTCTTAATTCCCAGTTCCGCAACAGCCTGAAGGCCCGGACGATAGTCGCCGTTATCATCCAGATTGGAGCCTTCGAGAATCACCGAGATTCCTTCATTCTCCGCAATCTTAATAATCTTTTCAAATAGTTCGTGCTTGCAGATATAGCATCTGTTCACGGGATTTTGCGAAAAGCCTTCGATTTCCAGTTCTTCAGATTCAAAGATAATATGGCGGATTTTATGATCCTCGCAGAATGCTTTTGCCTCATTTAATTCCCTCTCGGGAAAAGAGCATGATTTGGCCGATATGGCAATTGCCTTGTCACCCAAAGCTTCTTTTGCAGCATATAAAAGAAATGTTGAATCAACTCCGCTTGAAAATGCAACTGCCACACTTCCGAAATCCTTCAGCATCTTTTTTAATTCATCGTATTTATTTAACTGTTCGACTGTTACTTCTTTTAATATCATTTTCTGTCTATTCCTCAACCTGTTCTTCAATCCAGTTATATTTAGGATTCATCTCGCCCGTTTCGCAGAAATAAAGAACTATTTCTTTTAGGGCTTCTGCATCGTAGCACATCATTCTTTCTTCAGGACAAGCGTTTATTTTAAGTTCTACCATTTCGGTATTTCCGCTTCCGTTGTCGAAATAATAGTTTTCTTCGTTATAGGTATCAATCCATCCGATAAATGCATTGCCTTCCTCGGAATATTCAACGTAAAGGGCGTAATCGTCAAATTCAAATTCGACAATATCGTCGCCATTCAACGCTGCTAAAATCTCCTCTTCACTTGGTGCATTTTCTCTGTCCACTGTAAACTGACTCATTTTTTACCCCTCCTCATTTAGTTTTTAATATTTGTAGATTGAAACATCAACCTGCGTCTGATTATTATGCTGAGTTTTGGTTAAGAACATGGAATAATATCCGTCGAAATCGCTTTCAAACCACGAATATGATAAATACTCCTGGCTCGGATCCATCAGATTTGTTAAAAAATCCTTATCTCCCACATATATCTGCTGCGGACCGTACAGAGCCTCAAAATCTTTATACAGACTGTTAAAAAGGGCCGTATCTCCTGCGTGATTTACAAAAGATATTTCCTCTGCATAACCGTCTCTTAAATGAAATTCAACCTGATCGTAATTAATAACTACTCCGTTAATTGATACGGGATCCATCGGATTGGTTGATGTTACCACCCACCAGGTAGTATCGGAACCCGCATAATCGGTTTTCTGTATTGAACTGCCGGGATAGTAATTGTTTATCCATGCTTCAACATGCGTTTCGTCCTTGGTGAGAACATTATTTATAAATGTGTAATCCTGCGGTGAACCGGCGGCTGCGACAACAGTCGCAGGCATATTGGTCGTGTTCATATTGGCTACTGTATTGGCATATGAATACGAACTCGAAACAGTAGTATATTTCTTAATCTGAGGCACCAGTATAAGGGCTCCCGCAATAACCAGAACCAGGATAAGAAGTATTGCCGCAATAACCACAACTATTCCTGCTATCAGAATAACCGGCCATATTTTTTTCTTTTTTTCTTCCATCGCTTACTCCTTTAAGTTTCCTTTGGCAATATTTTCTTTTATGATTGTGTCCGTTACTTCGAAAAGTTTCTCGGAGCCAAGCTGCGTCTGGCCCTGTCTTTTATAAACCTGCGCGGCCGAAACGCCGTGTTCTTTCCAGTCGTTTCCGTTGTTTGAATTGTTTAAAATAAGTGGCTGCAGATTATCCATCGAATGCGCAAATCTGGATTCGGGAGTTTCGCAGGCTTCAAACTCATCAAACAGTGCCGTCAGATTATCTTTCTGATCGTCAGGAAGAAGCGAGAAAATTCTCTCTTTCGCCTTTTCCTCGCGCTCTTTCTGAGTCTTGATTGCCTCGGGGTCGTACGCATACGTGTCGCCAGCATCAATCTCCACAATGTCGTGAATAAGGCACATTATCATTACTTTGGAAATATCGATTTCCTCGTTGGCGTACTCTTTTAAAACATACGCCATGATTGCCATGTGCCATGCGTGCTCGGCGTCGTTTTCCTTACGGCCGTGACCGCTTAGGCTTGTCTGTCTGAAAATGTTTTTTTCTTTATCTATTTCAAGAGAAAAATCGAGTTGTTTCTTTAAACGATCGTCCATTTGAAAATCCTTTCTACCAGTCGCTGCTCCAGTCGGTCGAGCCCGAATCCCAGGAGCTTCCCGAGTCCCAGGAAGAACTGCTTGATGAAGAACTGCTGCTTGATTTCTGGCTTTCCTGATACTGCTCATAATATGTCGTATCTTCAAAGTCCGTTATCTGCGTGGATGAATCCCAGGTCGGAGTATACCAGAAATCCGAAGCGGTATTCTGGTGCCTGAGATCTGCGGGAATATCGTCATAAATTGTATAGTCCCAGTCGCCCTTATCATCGTCGAAATAATACCAGCCGTCATACTGCGATTTCTCGAGATGATAATATTCTTCACCATTGTAAGAATAATAACCTTTATCTATTTTGTAGCCGTCTTTATAATCCTGATATAAAATATCCTTTGTCGCATCTGTGCATGCAAGGCCTGAATTCCAGTCTTTTACCTTGAAGAATTCTTCGGAACTCTTCTTTTTATAAAGCACATGTCCCGGGGTTAATTCGCATTTACACCATGCATTTTTTTCGTCATCGAATATAAGCCACTCTTCTCTGCTGTATCCGGTCATATGATAATAAATGGTGTCGTAAGCATCGTAGTAGCCCTCGGCCGGATACATTGCTGCTTTTATTGGATTGTCGGTGGCAAATATAAACATCGGCAAAAAGAAACCGCCGAACCCGAGTCCTAAAAAAAGAACCGTCAGCATTAAAGCCAGAGTCAGATTGCCGGATTTCTTGTTTCCGTTAGAAGAGCTTCCGTTAGATACAGATGAAGCTTCAGATGCGTTTCTTTGTTTTTGCAAAAGAATCTCCTGTTTAAGACGCGTCTGCAGTTCGTTTACCGCAAATGCCTCGTCGGTTCCTTCGTATCTTACGGCTCTTACACCCGTGTCTTTGTTTTTATAAACGACAAAATTGCCCGTGGCTTCGTCCTTGTAAATACCGAAAGCCTTGGGCTCTTTGTAATCGATTCCTATGAAAAACCGCGTGGTTTCATAAGGAGGCAGATTCATTGCCTCGTACCATTTTTTCAAACCTTCTATGGTTGTGGGGTTTTCTTCTGTAGCTTTTCTGACGCTGGGATTTGCCGCCCCGCAGTTAGGGCAGTTTTCCAGTGTATCGTCAAACATTACTTGACAGAATTCGCAGGTTATTTTCATTGTGTCTCCTTATTTTAGGATATCAAAAAAGAGTAAAACTCCTATGGAATTTATGACAATATTGGCGCTTGCATGCACAAGCCAGTTGGCAACAATGGTTTTATAATGTGCGTTAATCCACTGCAAAAACAGTGCGACTAAAACCAGTCCGGTGACGGCTACCATAAGGAGCGGAATGGAAAACCAGGTGCCGAATATTCCTATGTGATACGCCGAAAAAAGAAATGCGCTAACGATAAATCCCGGCCATTTCTTCGTAAAAAGTCTCGGCAGAAACCCCCTGAAAAAAGCCTCTTCAAAAAATGAATTGCATATTATGATATATGCAAAGGCGTAAAGGCAGTTTTCTCTCGTAAAACCTTCCTTTGCACCGAGGCTTTCTTTGATGCCGGATAAATTGATCTGGTTTTTAAAGATTAAAAACACCACAATCATTCCGACAAAAAAGAATGCTATACCGCCAATCAAAGTACCGATTTTCTCGGTCATTCTTTTCTCTTTTCTCTAGTTCTGTGCGATTACTTCCACAGATTTATTAAAGAAATTCTTCAATTTCTCGCTCTTCGGATTTTCGAAGACTTCCTCGGGTGTTCCCATTTCTTCGATTACTCCGTCAGCAATAAATATTATTTTGCTCGCAACTCTTCTGGCAAATTCCATTTCGTGAGTTACGATAATCATTGTGTTGTCGTTGGATTTAAGACCTTCGATTACTCGTAAAACTTCGCCCGTAAGTTCGGGATCGAGTGCCGATGTGGGCTCGTCAAAGCAGAGTATGTCAGGATGTAAAATAAGCGCTCTTGCTATCGCAACTCTCTGCTGCTGTCCGCCGGATAATTCGCAAGGGTATGATTTCATTTTATCCTTAAGTCCGACTCTCTCTAGTAACTTTGTCGCTTCCTCGTCAATTCGCGCATATTCCTTTTTAAGGTCTTCAGCGCTTCCTTTATTTTTCTTGTTGTTTTCCTTTGCAAGAAGTCTGGCAGCAAGTGTCAGATTGCTAAACACGTTGTACTGCGGGAAGAGATTGAACTGCTGGAAAACAAGACCAAAATGAAGTCTCTTGGTTCGAAGATTTTTTTCGTTTTCTTTGCCGAGAGCATCGTCAAATATAACATCATCATTAACGATGATTTTTCCGCTGTCAGGTATCACAAGCTGGTTAAGGCAGCGAAGAAGCGTGGTTTTTCCGCCGCCGGAAGAACCGATAATTGCAAGCACTTCGCCTTTGTTTAAATCAAAGGATACGCCTTTTAAAACTTCTTCTTTATCAAATCTTTTTCTTAAGTTCTCAACTTTTAAAACTGTTTCCATATATTATCCTTTATAAATCTTTAAAGATGTGTCCCCACCTGGTAAAAAAAGCCAAAATAGAACCGTCCCCAATTGGTCATCCTTTGTAATAGTCGAGTTTCTTTTCTATCTTGCCAAACACAATCGTAAGCACGCCGGTGAAGAGTAAGTAGAATGCGCCGATGTAAAAGATAGGCCAGATGATTGCCTTAAGTCCGACGATATCCTGCGCTGCTTTAAGGAGTTCCACGCAGGATACAACTCTGGCGAGGGAGGTGTCTTTTACGAGGGTAATGATTTCGTTGCCCATCGGAGGGATGATTCTCTTGATTACCTGAGCGAGAATTATCTTAAAGAAGATCTGCGTCTTGGTCATGCCGAGCACCTGT